>NZ_MRUJ01000046.1:0-50875 GCF_002099325.1 Frankia sp. KB5
CCCACAAGCCGAAAACCACCCGACCGGCAACACCGGCCGGGCCTTCGGCCCGCCCACCCACGCCATCACCGAACTCTTACGATTGCGCGGTACTCCTAGGCAGTGCCGAAAGGGCTGGTGGGACGCCCCTATCTGTCTCTGGCGTAGTCGTCGCAGATGCAGGCGGCAAAGGCGGTGTATTTTTGCTGCACGCGATACTCTCGATACTGGGCATTCCATGTCACATTGTATTCGACGGTGATTGTGGCGGCGGAGATCGATTGCGGGCCAAGAATCAAGACGTCAACGCTCAAGCCGAAGACAACAAGAACCAGAGCTTAAACCGGAGCCTTCTCCGATACCTGGGTGAGCCGGAAGTGGACTGGCCAGTTACGGCGGTGCATGAGGGATACTCAGTTATTGCCGATAAGATGGAGACGCTTCTCGATGCAGAGTGGCCGGAATGCGCGAGCGATACTCTTGGGCTAGGGAAGCCTGAGAAGAATGCTCGGCTCTACAGGCACGCTGCACGTAACGCCGCAACAGATCCGCCACCGTTTGTAAAGGAACTTCTGGAACAAGCTAGAAACATGGCCCAGTAGCAAGAGGCAACACTTGCAATCTTCGGGGGGGGTAATATATGTCTACACCCCCATGCCCGATCCCATGCAGCCACCACTCGAAACAACCTCCTCGCATCTCTATGTCGATGGCCGTGGCCGCCAAAAGCGTATGCGAGTTCGAGCTGTGCACCGTGAGGAAATTGACATAGATCTAMTTGCCCAAGGCCTGATTATGGCGGCTCACGACATCGCCAGCCAAGAGGCGGGGATGATCGACGAAGACGAAGATGATCTCTACACCATCGCCAAAAAGAACCAAGAAAGAAAGTTAAAACAACAACCCATTGACGACGAGACCAACCTAACTCATACTTAAAATTGCTATGAACGATGACCAATTCACCCAGCTCTTCAAGTACATGACCGAACAGTTTCAGGCCGTTCGCTCCGAAATCGCTGAAGTCAAAGACGACGTCAACCGGGTTCGTAATGTGCTTGATGGCGTTGTCGGCGACATCCAAGATCTCAAAACCGAACTTGGCGCCACGGGTGTGCAGCTTGATCGTCATGACCAAGCCATTAGTCAACTCGCCAGCCACACTGGCGTGCGGCTGCAGTATGAGTAGCTGCTGGTTTATGATCGACCTCCGCCTCGCCCATTTAGTTGATCTTGCAAGTCCGGCTCGTCTGCTTCGCCACCATCACCCTGTTCGATCACTCTCAGTAGCCATCTGAGATCGTCGAGCAGACCAAGATTTTTGGAGTAGTACCGGAGAAGCTCCACCCTAGAGTTGTTGTTAGAACCCTTGCCCCAATGCCACTGACGCTAAGTCGATCGAGCTGCGGGTTCAGCGGGTTGGTGAACCTGATCGTGGGTGGCGCATTGTGCTGGGTGCCGCGTTGGCCGGGTGATGTCGGCGGCGAGTGGCCGCAGCACACGGTGATGCTGGTCATCAGGGGGGAAAAACCGGGTCGGTGACGACCCGGTCGCGGATGATCATTACGGTGCGCGGGAACTTGATCCGGTCGGGGTCGATCCCGGCGGCGGTTGCGGCCCGACACCTCAGGGCGCTGATCGCGTGGTGGGTGAGCAGGTAGCCCCAGATTTCCTGGTAGACGGTGTCGGGGTGCTTGGAGCGCAGGACCTTCCCTGGGCCGCGTAGGTAGGTCTTGGGCTGCTTGTTGCCGGTTTCGATGTGCCAGTGGCCGCGAGCAGCGCGGCCCCGGCCTGGGCGAAGCTGAGGCTGGTGAGGGCATAGACGCTCTCCCGGGAAGCCGGCCGTCCTTTCTCCCGGCGCCAGCGGTGCGGACGGATCGCCTGGACCGCGTGTCGAGATTCGCGCGGACCGTGTGCAGAGCATCGGCCGTGACCAGCACGTTCGTCAGGTCCAGCGGCCGCAGTAACCGACGGAACACCGCGGTCTCGTTGGTCTTGGCCTCRACCTCGACCTGGGCGAGTAGCCGTCCGTCGCCGTGGCTGGCCACGCCGACAAGGTGCACCTTGGACCCGTCAGCGCGCTTCGCGTGCCGGCTCGTCTTCCCGTCGAGGGCGACCGCCGACTCCACCGGCTGGCAGCCGTGGCCCGGATCCACCGGGGCAGCGGACGGTTCGGTTCGCTGGTCGGTATCGTCCCCCTGCTCGGCGGGCGGGTCCGGGTCCAACGGCGGATCGAGCAGAGCCACGGCGAGCTCACCGTCGTCCACGGCCTGAAGGAAGCAGTGGATCGTCGCCGTGCTCGGCAGCCGCCATCCGGCGAACGGGTCCCAGGGCAGCCGCAGCCGCGCACGTTCGGCGCCGCTGGTCCGCGCCAGCCACGCCCGGACCGCCGACACCCGGTGGTGCCCCGCAGCCGTCAGCGAGCACAGCCACACCGCGGCCAGGCACAGCCACGAATACACCCGCCCCCGCGTCGACCGTGGATCGGTCACCCGATCCAACCGCTCCCAGATTCCCTCACGCGACACCTCGCCAGCACCCGGCACACCGGCGRCATCGCGCGACAATGCGCCCACAGGCACGCCGCACTCCAGACCACGAGGACTTCAGACATCCCAGTGATCTACAAGCGGCGTGCCTGCTTCTTCGCCTACGACACGTGGCCCAGCCGTGCCCACAGCCCAGCGCAAAACCCCTCTACCGTCACCGATCACCCGAAACGGAAGGAACGCCTATTCCCGTCAAACCGCGTTCGTGCAAGAGTCCTGAACCGGACCCACGCCACCACCCGCTCACAAGGCGAACGAGGATTCGCGGTCCTCAAGAACTGGCACATATTCGACCGTTTCCGCGGCTGCCCACGCCGCGTCGGCACCTTCGCCCAGGCCGTCCTCGTCCTCGCTAGCGAGGGCCATTAGAACAACCAACTTTGAAAAGGCTCAATGACTCTGTCATGTCGGTTTCCACACGGTGGCGCCCGCAGCTGCGAGAACCCGAGCAGGCTCGGTGTCGATGCCGCGGGCGCCACCAGTGGCCAGCACTGCCTGGCCGTTCAGGCGAAATTGATCTTTGTCGCTTGTTCTTTGTTCTTTTTGGTGTTATGGCGTTATGGCCGTTGGCTCGGGGATGGAATCATCGGTGAACGTGCCACCATTTTCGACGTTGATGACGATTCCCATCGGCCTCTCCATTTACCTGCTCGGTGAACCGGATCGCAATCACCAATGTCGATTATGAATCTGATGGCAGGTGCAAGAAATTTTCATCAGTACGCGTCGGCCCGGCTATCTATGGCAATCGTATCGCGGCATGCTATCCGGAGATGACCGGCTTGCCGAGCGGCAGGCCCTYCCCGCCGGTCTCGGTGAACATGAGGTCGAGGTACAGGTAGACCGCGACCGCGATGAAGGCGAACACGACGTAGCCGCCGGCGTGGGTGAGGGCGGTGCTGGTGTTGATGGTGCCGAGTAGCAGCAGCACCAGCGCGACGTCAACGAGCCCGAGCAGCAGAGTGTAGCTGCTGGGCAGGCGCAGGGTGGCCACGGTGAACAGGACGATGGTGACCAGCCAGCTGATGAGCCACAGCTCGGTGCTCCTGGTGGCCTGATCGGCGGGGATGTTGTACCAGTTGTGGCCGAGACCGAGGACGAACGCGGCGTAGCTGCCGTAGAACCCGAAGAACACTGCGAACAGGCTGGCCGCGGCGTTCTGCCCGAGCGCCGCCGCCCAGATCGCGGAGATCAGGAGACCGACGGTGGTGGCGGTCATGATAACGGGTATGGCTGCGCCGGCCGCGGCGGGCGGAAGCCACCCGGTGTCGACCAGCCCGAGGCCGACGGCCCCGGCGATGAAGGTGGGGATACCGATCACGCCCGGGTTGCCGCGCAGCGGGCTGAGGGGCGGCGGAGTGGGTAACGCCTCGGCTTCGTTTGGTAACGGCTGTGAGTGGGTGGCGACGGTGGCGCTGTCAGTGCTGGTGGTCATCGGGATCATCCTCCTGAAGGGGCCGTTTCCGAGGCGGCCCGCCGTGTGTACTGCGGGTGCAGGGGGTGGAGGAGGGCCGGACGTGCCGTGGGGGACTACGCCGTCCCCGTCCTATGTCGGTGAGGCAGTGTCCGGCCTTCCCAGTTTTGCTGGGGTTGCTTGCCGTCGTGTCACGCAGCGGGCTACGCGAAACGAACGCGGGGTTTAATAATGCCTTCCTCCTTGGTTTCCTTCAACCTGAAGGCGCATTCGACTTCGTCAAACCCGACATCTGGGTCGTCATCGCCAGTGTGATGTCCATAAACGTTTGCTGGGTCGGGAGGCGCCGGGTGGGGCTGGCGCTGCCCGGGGGCGGGATGTGCACTGTCGGTACCGACGTGTGTGACCGGTGCCGGGAGGTGGGCGTATGGCACAGCGTGTGCGGGCGCGGCGGCTGACCGGGGAGGAAAGCCGCCAGGTGCAGGCGATCGTGCGGCGGGGGACGCACTCCTCGGTCCGGGCCCGCCGGGCGACGATCATCATGGCATCGGCCGGCGGGACGACGGTGCCGGCGATCGCCCGGCTGGTTGCCGCTGACGAGGGCACGGTCCGGGATGTGATCCACCGGTTCAACGAGATCGGTCTGGCCTGCCTGGACCCTCGGTGGGCCGGAGGCCGTCCCCGCCGGATCAGCTGTGAAGACGAGGCGTTCATCATCGCGGWGGCCCGGACCCGTCCCACGAAACTGGGGCGGCCGTTCACGCACTGGAGCCTGCGTAAACTCGCCGACTACCTGGGCGACAACCCCGACCGGGTCGTCACCGTCGGCCGGGAACGGCTGCGTCAGCTCTTGGGCCACCACCGGATCTCCTTCCAACGGACGAGAACCTGGAAGGAGTTCACCGATCCGGACAAGGAGGGAAACTCGACCGGATCGAGTACCTGACCGCCACCTGCCCGAACCGCTGCTTCGCCTTCGACCAGTTCGRCCCGGTGCGCACCGTCGTCATCGCCAGCTCCGACCACCCCAACCACACCGTGCTCGCCCGCGAACCGCAGGCCTACCCGCGCGGGCGCAACGCCGACGGCCCGCTACCCCGCCCGTCTTGGCCGCGCAACGCCGCGAACGCGCCCGCGTCCGCTCTGAACGCCAGCAACGCTGGGACGCCCCGCACCCAAGCCGCCTAACCCAACCCAGCGAACATTTATGGACACCGCGCTAACGGTCGGCGTGTGCTTGGTGCTCGTGGCGCCCCGGCCACAGTGGTCGGCGGGACATCTCTGAACGTATGGAGGAGATCCTTGCCAGCGAGGCGGCATCCATCAGAAACTCCCGAGGGGACTGACGCCTTCAGACGTCAGGGGAACTGGAGGACGCGCTGCGTACCCATTTCGCGCTCTGATGTCGTGACGCCGCCAAGGTGTGTCCGACAGGACGCGGCGGCACCCCGGACACCCCGGTCGACACCCCGACCACCGCGGCGAGCTCGTCGGCGGTCTCCGCACCATCGGCGATCACCTGGCTGCCGACGCCGTCGGCGAAGCGGACGAGGGCGTCGACTCGTTAGGCATGGTACCCTCTCGGACCCGTATGTCCGTCTACAGAGAGTAGAAACGATATTTCTCGGAGTTGTCTCGGTGATGTCGATGGCCGCTCCGCGGGCGGGTGGCGGGCCGCCGGGCTGATCCGGGTCGGCTGGAGCGCATCCGGTCCGGATCAGCCCGGATGCGTGCCGACGGTGTCGCGGAGCTCGGCACCGAGGCGGCCGTCCGAAACCCGGGCACAGTGGGCGCAGCAGAAGAACCGCCCGGATACCTCGACGCCGTGTCCGATAATGCGGYAGTCGCAATGTTCGCAGCGGGGGGCAAGTTTTGCCACAGCGCATTCAAAGCAGTCAAAGGTGTATTTCTCGCCACTTATAACCTGCACCTCGAACGACATCCAGTAGTCGTTACCGCAGGTGTCGCACCTGGCCATCGTCCCGCCCCCTCTCGCCGGTCCCGACGTTAGACCTGGTGGATGCTGATCGCATCTTCCGCCCTCGGTATGTTCATCATGTCGATCGATGGGAACGGCGGGCCGATCACCCGGTAGCTGCCCAGGTCGTCAGGACCGGTGGCGCCCGTCGCGGATGGTCGGGCGGTCTGCCGGCCGGCCGCGGCTGGCCTGCCTCATCGAAAACTGCGACCGGAGCGAGGCGACAGGAGCGGGATGGATCTTCAGCTGGCGGGCAAGGTGGTGCTGGTGACCGGCGGCTCGAACGGGCTGGGAGCCGCCCTGGTGCGGACGCTGGCCGCCGAGGGGGCGCGGGTGGCCTTCTGCGGGCGCGACGAGACGCGGCTGCGGGAGGTCGCCGGGCAGGCGCAGGCCGGCGGTGGCGAGGTTCTCGCCGTACCTGCCGATGTGACCAGCATCACTGACCTCGAACGTTTCGTCGCCACCGCCGTCGACCGCTGGAACGCCGTCGACGCCCTGGTGAACAACGCCGGCGCCAGCGCGGGCGGTACGTTCGAGAACCAGACCGACGAGGTCTGGAACGCCGATCTGGAGCTGAAGCTGCACGCGGCGATCCGGGCCTCCCGGCTGGTGTTGCCGTACCTGCGGCGCGCGGGCGGTGGCGGCATCGTGAACTCACTGTCCGTGGCGGCCAGAGCCCCCAGCGCCGGTTCCACCCCGACCTCCGTCACCCGGGCCGCGGGCCTCGCGCTCACCAAGGCCCTGTCCAAGGAGCTCGGCCCGGACCGGATCCGGGTCAACGCGGTGCTGATCGGCCTGGTGGAGAGCGGGCAGTGGGATCGGGCGGCGGCCCGAGAGAACATCACGGTCGACGAGCTGTACGAACGGATGGGGCGGACCTCCGGAATCCCGCTCGGTCGGGTGGGCCGGGCCCAGGAGTTCGCCGATCTGGTCGCGTTCCTGCTCTCCGCGCGGGCCGCCTACATCACGGGTGCGACGATCAACCTCGATGGCGGCCTCAGCCCGGTAGCCTGACGGCAGACGGCCGGCCGATCAACCGGCGCGCGGGGTTTCGACCGGGTCCACCGCCGGGTCCGCCGCCGGTGTGGTTGCCGGTGTGGTTGCCGTCCCGACATCGGGAATCGACGGTGTCGCGCAGGCGTCGCGGCGATGTATTCCTTCGGCCTGGTCTGGTCCGTACCGTGGGTGCGGTGTCCCGGAAACCGCCGCCAGCACGTTGGCATCTCGCCGTGCCGGGTGTCGTCGCGCTGACACTGGTCATTGTCGTCCAGCTGGTGCACGGTTTCGCGGGCTCGTCCGGCGTCTCCGGCAGCGTCTCTGACAAGGCAGTGCCGCGACGTTTCGCTGCCGGCTCGGGAATATCGACCGCGGGCTCCTCCTGCGTCTCACCGCGGCCGGCGGTCCCGCTGCTCTCGGGGGCACATTCCCTGGTTCTGGGTGGAGTCCGTCGCTACTACCGGTTGACACTGCCGGTGGGTCACGACGGGCGTCACGCCTATCCGTTGATCTTCGACTTCCACGGTTTCAAGGCCGATAAGGAGTTGGAAGAGCAGCGTTCCCGCATGGGCGCCCTGGGCGGCGACCGCGGTTTCATCGTGGTGACCCCGGACGCGTTGGGGACACCACGACGCTGGAACACCCTCGGGGAGCCGGGTAAGGCGGATGACTTTGGTTTCGTGAATGCTCTGCTGGATGATCTGGATGCGCGGTTCTGCCTGGACGACCGTGCTGTCTACGCCGCCGGGCATTCCAACGGTGCCGAGTTCGCCGCCGCGCTGGTGTGCAGATCCGGTCGATTCGCGGCCGTGGCGATGGTCTCCTCGACGTTCGAGGTCCGCTGCCCGCCCGGACGTACCCCGGCGACCATGGCCGTGCACGGCACCGCCGATCCGTCCGTGCCCTATGCGGGTGGCGCGGTGGCGGGCGGACCCGCGCACATCTCGCCGGCTCCGGCGGTGATCCGCGCATACGCCGACCGTTACGGCTGCAATCCGACGCCGGTGCTGACCGAGCCCAGAGGCGAAGTGATCATCCTGCGGTACGTCGACTGCCTCGGGGGTGCCGAGGTTCGGCTCGACACGGTGACCGGGGGCACGCATCTGTGGCCGGCCAGCCCGGAGGCCCGCCGGGACCGGTCCGACTCGGCCGCCGGCCGGTCCTTCGACGCCACCGGCGCGATCCTGGACTTCTTCACCGTGCACCACATGGATCATTCACCCGTCATGCCGCCGCGGGTAGCCCTGGTGAGCAACTCGCCCCGCCGTGGGCCGGACCTTCGTAGGCTGGCGGGGTGACCGATCGCCTGTACTTCCGTCAACTGTTGTCCGGCCGCGACTTCGCCGTCGGCGATCCGGTCGGTACCCAGATGGTCAACTTCGTCTACCTCGTGGGTGACCGCGAGACCGGCGAGGCCTTGGTCGTCGATCCCGCCTACAAGGTCGACGACCTGCTCAACCTGCTGGCCGCCGACGGTATGCGGCTCACCGGCGCGCTCGTCACCCACTACCACGCCGATCACATCGGTGGAAACGCGTTCGGCCTGGAGATCGAGGGTGTCCGCCAGTTGCTCGRCCGGCAGAACGTCCCGATTCACGTGAACCGGGCCGAGGCGGAGTGGGTACGGCGGGCGACCGAGGTCTCCGCGGCCGATCTGGTCGAGCATGACGACGACGATGTGGTGACGGTCGGGGAGATCCCCGTGCGGCTGCTGCACACCCCCGGCCACACCCCCGGCAGCCAGTGTTTCCTCGTCGACGATCGGCTCGTTGCCGGAGACACCCTGTTCCTCGAGGGCTGCGGCCRGATGGACCTGCCCGGCGGCGACGCGGGACTGATGTACGACAGCCTGCGTCGGTTGGCCGCRTTGCCGGACACCACCACCGTCTTCCCCGGCCACCAGTACTCTCCGCAGGCGTCGGAGGACCTTGCGGTGGTCAAGCGGATGAACCACGTCTTCCGGCCGACGAGCGCCCAGCAGTGGAAGGCGATGCTGGGCCTGTCCTGAATCCCGCGGTCGACCGGGTCGCCGCCGGGAAGACCCTCGTGTTTGCGGAACCGCATGGTCGACAAGGCGAGGAGCCCCGTATGACAGCCCCGGTCCGTGCCGCCGTCCTGCAGCTCGGCTGTCCCGACGAGGAGAACGCGGCGGACCGGGTGCGCAGGGTGCTGGGGGAGATCCGGCAGACCCAGGCGGACCTGGTCGTCCTCCCCGAACTATGGGTCACCGGCTATTTTCACTTCGATCGGTACGAGGCGGAGGCGGAGGCGTTGACCGGGCCGACGGTCACCGCCCTGCGGGAGGCCGCCCGGGAACGCGGATGCCACCTGGTGGCCGGCAGCATCGTGGAACGGTCCRCCGACGGACGGCTTTTCAACACGACCGTGTTGATCGGTCCGGACGGGATGATCCGGCATGCGTACCGCAAGGTGCACCTGTTCGGCTACGGCTCCGCGGAGGCCCGGTTGCTGACGCCGGGTGCCACGGTCGGAACCGTCCCCACCGAACTCGGCATCGTCGGGCTGGCGACCTGTTACGACCTCCGGTTTCCCGAGCTGTTCCGGCTGCTGGCCGAGGGCGGTGCCGAGATCGTGGTGGTGGTATCGGCCTGGCCGTTGGCCAGGCTGGACCACTGGCGCGTGCTCACCCGGACCCGGGCCATCGAGAACCAGGTGTATCTCGTCGCCTGCAACGCCGCGGGCCGCCAGGCGGGCCGGGAGATGGCCGGGGCGAGCGTCGTCGTCGATCCGTGGGGAGAGGTGCTCGCCGAGGCCGGCCCGCGGCCCACCACGGTGCGCGCGGAGCTGGACCCGTCCCGACCGGCCGCCGTTCGTGCCGAGTTCCCGGTGCTCACGCATCGCCGGCTCGGGGTCGACCACCAGAACCGGCTTGACCCCGCGCATCTGCTCGACCTGGCCGGGCGTGGCAAGGCCTTTCTTGACTTCTGGCGAGAGCGGCACCTGTGCAGCCTGACCACCGTCCGGCCGGATGGCAGCCCGCACGTGGTCGCCGTCGGCGCGACACTTGATCCGGCGGCGGGCATCGCCCGGGTGATCACATCGGCCCGGTCCCGCAAGGCCCGTCTGATCGCGGCGGGACCGGCCCACGGCACCCCCGTCGGGCTCTGCCAGATCGACGGCCGACGCTGGTCGACGCTGGAGGGACTGGCCGTGCTCCGGGATGATCCGGCGAGTGTGGCCGACGCCGAGTTCCGCTATGCGCAGCGTTACCGCGCGCCGCGGGCCAATCCCCGGCGTGTCGTCGTGGAGGTGCGGATCACCCGCGTGCTCGGCAGCGTCTGACCCTCAGGACTCGATCGCCGCGGTGATGCCGACCAGCAGCCATTCCAGCCCGTCGGCGAAGTCCTCCTGCGCGTCGTCACCCATGATCGTCATGTTGCCCGGACCCAACTGCGCGAGGAAGGGATAGTCGCCGGTGGCGATCAGGCCGCGGAGGTAGGTGGTCAGCTCGACCTTGTCGACGTCGGTCCGGGAGTGGAGGTCCCGCGCCCGCAGTTCGGCGAGAACGTGCCCGATCGTGTACGTGTCGACCGCGCGCAGAATCGCGATCTTCCGGCGAGGTGGCACGGGCAGCCTGGCGACCGCTGCGGCCGACTGCTCGGCGTGGCGCAGCGCGTTCGGTCCGTAGTGCGGCCGTCCGGCGAACGTGGTCAGCATCCAGGGATGGCGCAGGCAGCTGGCCCGGGTCTGATGGGAGATGGCACGCAGGGCGTCGCGCCAGTCGGCGGGCAGCGGGTCGGGGACGAGGATCTCGGCAGCGATCCGGTCGCTCATCAGATCGAGAAGATCGTCTTTGCGGGCGATGTGGGAGTACAGGCTCATCGGCCGGACGCCGAGAACTGCCGCGACCCGGCGGATAGAGACGGCGTCGAGTCCTTCCGTGTCGGCCAGGGTGATCGCCGCGTCGACGATGGCCTCCCGGCTCAGCCGGGGCTTCTGGCGCGCTACGGGCCGGGTCCACAACAGGCCCTTCATCGGGCTGTCGCATTCCTCGACGTGCGGCGGCGCCGTCGGGGGAGCGGTCGGTAGCGCCGTCGGGGGAGCGGTCGGTAGCGCCGTCGGGGGAGCGGTCGGTAGCGCCGTCGGGGGAGCGGCCGGGCGGGCGGGAGACGGGGCGAAGCCGGTCGCAGCCGCGGGCTTCAGGCGACGTTGGGGCGTGTGCGGCCCGCCCGGGTCGCCCGACCCGGCGGTTGTGACGGGCCCGTCCGGGTCGGTGCGGGAGATCAACTCCGGGGCGGGCGCGGCGGGTGGGCCGGCCGGAGTCGACGGGACGTTCCATGCTCCCCTCGATCCGCACATACAGCGAGGTTACGTGGTCAGCGAGATTACACGGTCGGGTCCGGCGGCTACACCGTACGGACAAAGGTACGGCGTAGCGAAAGCGATACGGTGTATCGTCGGCGGGGTGCGGCTCGACCAGGACTATTCCCGGGCGCCTGGTCCGACTCGCCCCAGTTCGCGGCGGATGATCCTGCTCGGGTCGTACGGAGGTTGTGATGGCAGCRCAGACCCAGGCGCCCGCCGCGGCGGGCGGGGGCATGACGGGCGGTAGCGGAGATCGGCTCGATCCGGCGCTGATCCGTCTCGCCGGGATCGTCCTCGTCGGTGCGGTCGTGGTGCAGCTCGATGCGACGATCACCTCCGTGGCGATCAACACCCTCGCCCGATCCTTCAACGTCGGAATCTCGACAATCCAGTGGGTGAGTACCGGTTACCTGCTCGCGCTCGCCATGGTGATCCCGGTGACCGGCTGGTCAGCCGAGCGGTTCGGCGCCAAGCGGATGTGGCTGCTGTCGCTGGTCCTGTTCCTCGTCGGCTCGGCGCTGTGTGGGGCGGCATGGTCGGCCGGCAGTCTCATCGCCTTCCGGATCGTGCAGGGCCTCGGCGGCGGCCTGCTTCTGCCTCTGATGCAGACGATCATCGCGCAGGCGGCCGGGCCGGAACGGCTGGGCCGCCTGATGGCGGCGGTGGGGGTGCCCGCGCTGGTCACTCCCGTGCTCGGGCCGGTCATCGGCGGGCTGATCGTCGACGATCTCGACTGGCGTTGGATCTTTTTCATCAACGTGCCGGTCTGCCTGATCGGGCTGGTCCTGGCCTGGCTGGGGATGCCGGATGTGCGGACTCCCGGGCGGCATCGCTTCGACGCTCTCGGGTTCGCGTTGCTGTCCCCGGGGCTGGCCGCGATCGTCTACGGCTTCTCCGTGGCCGGCCGGCAGGGTGACTTCACGGGTGTGCGGGTGATCGTGCCGCTGGCCCTCGGCGCGGCCCTGCTCGTTCTGTTCACGGTGCATGCCCTGCGGACCGCCGTCGAACCGATCATCGACCTGCGGCTGTTCCGGTCCCGGGCCTTCGCCGGTTCATCGGGGATGATGTTCCTGTTCGGGATCTCGCTGTTCGGGGCGATGTTCCTGCTGCCCCTGTACGAGCAGCAGGCCCGTGGCCGCAGCGCCGCCGCCGCCGGCCTGCTCCTCGCCCCGCAGGGGTTGGGGATGATGATCGCCCTGATTGTGCTGGGCCGGGTGGCGGACCGGCGCAGCCCGCGGTTGTTCGTTCTGGTCGGCCTTCTGCTCAGCGCGCTGGGATCGGTTGCGTATACACAGGTCGCCGCCGACACCAGCGAGGTGCTGCTCGGGGTCTCCCTGACGGTCCGCGGCATCGGGCTGGCCATGGCGCTCATCCCGGTGATGTCCTCTGCCTACCACGGGCTGCGCCGGGAGGAGATTCCGCGCGCCACCTCCGCGGGGCGGATCTTCCAGCAGATCGGCGGCTCACTCGGGACGGCCATCCTCGCCGTGGTGCTGTCCCACCAGATCACCGGCCGACCCGCCGGGACCGGACCCGCCGATCCGGTGGCGCTGGCCGGCGCCTTCGGTACGGCGTTCTGGTGGACCCTCGGGTCCACGGTCCTCGCCGCACCGTTCGCCTTTCTGCTGCCGGGACGGCCAGCCGGCGCGGAGCAGCCCGCCCCGTCAGGCCCGCCGGTCGAGCTCCCGCGGCCGGCCGGGGCCGTCCCCACCCGTCGCCGGTCGGGCGACCACGGGGAGCTGAAGAGCCATGAAACTTCTCCCGGCCGCCGCGCCGCCGTCTCAGGGGCCGAGGGGAACCGCCACGATGGTCGGGAGTACCGGGTCCCCGCTCCCCGTGGCGGCCGAGGCGRTGGCCAGTGGCGCGGATGACGCCGGCAGGCCCGGCCGCGTGGACAGGGGAGCCGCCCCGGCGCGGCGCATCGCTCGCCGGCCCCGAGGAGTCTTTCCCCAAGGCTTCGCGATGGACAGCACCGTCGCCGTGATGAACAGGACGTTCATCACACTGGCGCCGAGGATGATCGCGACGGTCGGAGCCGCGTAGGCGACCTCCCCCCCATCCGTCGCATGTCCGGCCCGCACGACCAACGGGCGCATCATGGAGCTGCCGAGTATCACGGCAACGACGGTGATGACGAGTTTTGTCGCCACCCACCAGTGCCGCAGCAGTCCCCACCTCGTCTTTACCGAGATCACCACCCCGGTGGTCAGGGCGAGTAGAGCGAGCGGGATATTGAGGACCCGGTCAACGACGTGCATGAGCTCATATGCGGAGTGCCGAAGACCGGCATCGGCCGCTGCGGTCGAAGCCAGGACGAGCTGCGCGAACGCCACGCCATTCCAGCCGACACTCACCAGCACATGCACTGCCAACAGGGCGGTGCGCATTGGTTTACGCAGGTAGCGGTACCGCTCGCGCATGGTGGGTCCGGCCGCCGAGGCGCCGGCCGTCGGGGCCACGGCAGGTACGGGATTCCCGGAATCGGCTGTCTGCGCAGGATCGACCGTCGGCTCCGGATCGCGCGGTGACGCCGGGTTTGCCGGTGCCGCCGGACCGGCAGGCGTCGCGCTGGCGGCCGGGTCGGTGCCGGCAGCTGGGTCCGTGCTGTCCGCGGTCTCGAGCGGCGTCGAACCGGCCGCGGTGGGCACCGGTCCGGCGGGGGATGCGGTCATGCGGACGTCTCGGGCAGATTCATCGTCCGATTCTCTCCGTCACTGGATCATCAAGTGAGACGATTGTCAGGCGTCCTGGGCTGGCTCTCCGAGTAGCGGATCGAAATAGTACAGCCAATCGGTTGGCCCGGTCTGGCATAGGTGACCAGAAGCTACTTCCACAATTTAAATGCAACCACACCCGGACCGCGTTCGGATCATGGTATAGAAAGATTGATCATCGGCGGTGTGGGCTTCCCTGCGCCGCCACCTTCACGTCTGGTCGATCGACGGCTCGACCCGTGCGCAATCCACACGCACGGGACCGGTCCACTCCACGGCGGCCCGCGGAGGGCGGGCTGCGGCAGGTGACCTCGGTGGGGAGCGGGCCGGTCAGGCTGGTGGGATCCGAATCCCTGACCCGGGTCAGGGATTCGGGGTGGGACCGTCCGGTTCGGTCTGCTCGGCGAGGAAACGCTCCAAGGCATCGCCGAGTTCGTCGGCGGTCGGCAGCGGCTGGACGTCGTCCGCGGCCGGCAGGCTCGGCCCGCGCCGTCCGCGCTGGTAGGCGTMGTACTGCTCTTCCAGGGCGCTGACCAGCGCGGCGGCCTCACCGCCCCTGGCGATCTGGCTGTCGACCTCGTCCTGGATGGCAACCGCGGCGGAGCGCAGCCCGTCCAGCGGGAGCAGGAGCCCGGTCGCCTTCGACACCGAGGTCAGCAGGACCTCGGTGGCCGCCGGATAGGTCGTCTGCGCCAGGTAGTGCGGGACGTGAGCGGCGAAACCCATCGCATCCCGGCCTTCCCGCCCGAGCTCGAATTCCAGCAGGTGGCCGGCGCTGCCGGGGACCTGTAGCCGGCGCAGCCAGGGCTCGTACCCCACGATGAGGTCCTTACGGGTCGCGTGCGCGCTCACCACCAACGGGCGGGTGTGCGGCACCGCCATCGGAATCGCGTTCAGCCCGACCGTCAGACGGACGCCGAGCCGGGCCACGAGGCCTCGCAGCGCCACCGTGAACCGCTTCCACTGCAGATCTGGCTCAGGCCCGGCCAACAGCAGGAACGGAGTGCCTGCCTCGTCCCGCAACAGGTACAGCGCGAGGACGGGATCCTCGTAGCTCTCCCAGCGATCCTCGGAGAAGACCATGGTCGGCCGGCGGGACCGGTAGTCGAGCAACTGGTCGATGTCGAAGGTGGCGAGTAGCCGGTGGTCGAGCGCGGTCATCAGGTGCTCGCCGGCCAGGCTGACCGCGCTGCCAGCGTCAACCACCCCGGTCATCGCCTCCAGCATGACGGGACGGCCGAGATCGATCGAACCGCCGGCCAGGTCCTCGGCAAGATCGTAAAGTGCATCGGGATCAAGCACGGGTTGAGGTCCTCCTTACGCCACGGGTCGCGTCCGTCGTCAGGAAGAAGCGTGGCGCGCGCCTCCTCATTCCACCGGCTTATTCCACGGGCCTGTCGCGGCCCGGGGATGCCAGCGAGCCTCGTCACACAGGTGATGCGACAATTTTACCGGTAAGGAGCGATTCGCCGGTGGGTGGTGACGGGCTGTTATCTCAACCCCGCTAGGCTGCCAGGAACGCTCCAGGGCCGGATCTGCCGTGGTGGCCAGGCCCAGCGGCCTAAGGTGGCCTGRCCCGACTGAGCAGGAACCCGACTGGACGAATCGGCGTGGTGTGTCCGGTCGTCATGCACATCCGCGCGGCGGAAGGTGGCACGGGATGATCGAAGCGCAGGGATTCACGRCCTCACCGGGGCATCCCGACCTCGGACGGCCTGGTAGCGGTCTGGACGTCGTCGACGTGCGCCGGATTGAGGCCGTGTGCGCGCCGCTGCGCGCGTTGCGCACCGAGGGTCTCCTCGCCGGCCTGTTCGACGGCCTTGACGAGGCGGCGGCCCTCGTCGATCTGGTGGCACGGTACTGCGTCTTGGACCACGCGGCGCTGCTGATCGCCGTGGACGACTTCGAGGCCGCGCTCGCGGCGTTGCCCGCTCTCGGCGTGCGGCCGAGCGCGCTGGTGCCCAGCGTCATCGTGAAGGCCCGGCTGGCCGAGCGCTACGCGGTGCGCGCGGAGCTGCTCGACGTGCGTCTCACCCACGCCGCGCTGCGGTCCGATGCGGGCGCGGACCGCACGTTGGAGATCTTCATGCTCCGGCGGACACCTGGACTACCGGCCGGGCTCATCGAGCAGGAACGCGTGTTCGAGCTCGAGCGGCACTTCGCGATGCGGTTGCCGGACCCAAATCCGATCATCATCGAGGGACTGCGCTGGGTGTTGCGGACCCGGGCCGAGTTCCACTGGGACGGTGGCGGCTACAACCCGCATGACCGGCCGGCTGCCGGAGGTACGAGCGTGCTGTACTTTCTGCGTCTCGCGCCGGACGGCAAGGGAGGTGTCTGTCGCGAGCGGCTGGAAATCAAGTTCTTCGGCGATTTCTCCGCCATCGCGGACACACATCTCGCCCCGTGCGCCGACGGCGCGCGCTCGTGGGAGGTGCCGCCCGGTGCGCCGCACGCATGGTCAACCCGCCCACGTGGGGTGTGATCAGCACGCCGGGCGCCCGCTACAGCGGTGACCCCACTGGAGGACGAGCACGACTCAGGCCCCCCACCTCCTCAGGCCCCGAGGAGCAGCGCCCAGACCACCAGGCTCACGAACGACAGCGGAACCCCGACTCCCACCAGCAGGCTCGGCAACGGTGTCGCGAGTTCGTGACGGGCGGCGATGAGTGCGCCGGCGACCATCGGGGGCATCGCCACCTCGAAGAGGGCCACCCGCACGTCGTGATCTCCGACGCTCCCCGTCAGCGCGTAGATCCCCACCACGAGCGCGGGCGCGGCGACCAGCTTGACGCCGAGGCCGAGGGCCAGCTCCCGCCACCACACCCGGACCGCACGCACCTGGAGTTGCAGACCGATGGAGAACAGGGCGAGCGGGGTGAGGGTGCCACCGAGCGACCCCAGCGCGGCGTTCAGCCAGCCCGGGAAGGTCACCGGCCGCAGGACGAGCGCGGCCACCAAGGCGATCAGCGCCGGAGCGGTGAGGACTCGACGGGCGAGCTCGGCGCGGGAAAGCGATGCGCCGGCACTGATCGTGACCGTCCCGAGGACCACCGTGTTTAGCAGTAGGAAGGAACCGAGCTGATCCACGAGCACGGCAACCGGGACCGACGACGCGCCGAAGAAGGCGGTCACCATCGGGATGCCGACGAAGCTCGTGTTCGCCACCGCGGTCGTGGCGATCAGGGCGACGACGACCTCCCGCGGCATCCGCAACGCTCGTCCGGCCAGCACGTAGCCGGCCGTCGTCAGGACGAAGAGCAGGTAGGGCGCGGCGATGACGAGCGCGAGGTTCGGCGGGAAGACGATGCCGTGCATGGCRCGCAGCGTCAGAGCGGGCAGAGCCACGTCCAGCAGCCAGAGGTTGATCACGTGGGCGGTGTCCGCAGGCAGTCGTCCGCGGTGCCGGACCCCGATGCCCGCCACCAGGCCGACCAAGAGCACGATCAGTGCGGACATTCGGCCATCGTGGCAGCCGGAGTTCCCGGAAGGCGCCGGGATGCGCCGGGCGTGGGACAGGCCACGTGGCCGGCCTGGGGCGGGGACCGGCGCGCGGATGGATCATGGCCGGTGGTTCCGGCGGCGCCGGTGCCATCGCAGGAGCCGGGGCAGCAGGATGTTGGCGGCGAACAGCACGGCGGCGAGGACGTAGTTGCCCGCACCCAGACGTTCCTGGCCGGGCAGGGGAAGCAGCGTATACGTGATCAGAACAACGGTGGACAGCAACAGAGTGCCGACCATCACCCCGCCGATCCAGGGGGGCGAGTCGGTCATCGAACGGGACCGCCGGCCCGCGGGCGACGGCGTCACGCCACCTGTTTGCACGGGTCCTGCTCCTCGATGTGACCGGCGTTCTGTTGTCACCGTATATGACACGTGGCAGGCTCACTGTCCAGTTATCGTGCGCCGTCAGGGGTTTTCGCCCCGCGGTGGCGGTCGGCGCCGGTCGGCGGTCCGGCCGGCAAATCGGAGGTACCGATGGCGGCACCTGTCCTCACCGCGCCCGGCGGCCTCGCCTGGCGGGACGGCAAGCGGTACATGTGGCTCACCGCGATCATCGTTCCGTTGCTGGCCATCGTGGGATACGGCCTGTGGCATCGGACGGGTGTCGAGCTGCACTGGTGGATCACCCCGCTCTTCGTCTTCGTCCTGGTTCCGCTGCTCGACATGACCACACCGCCGGATCCGGTCAATCCACCGGAGGAGATCCGGGCCGCGCTGGAGGCCGACCGTTACTACCGCCGGTGCACGTATCTCTACCCGCCGCTGGCGGGCGTCGGCCTGCTGCTGGGCGCCTCGGCCTGGACGAACGGCGACCTGTCGTGGTCCGCCCGGATCGGCGTGGTGGTGTCGGTCGGCACCGTGACCGGGGTGGGCATYACCACCGCGCACGAGCTCGGCCACAAGCGGGGGATTTTCGAGCGCTGGTTGGCGAGGTTGATGCTGGCGCCGGCCGCGTACGGTCACTTCTCCGTAGAGCACAACCGGGGCCATCACGTGCGGGTAGCGACGGCGGCGGACCCGGCGAGCGCCCGGTTGGGGGAGAGCTTCTGGCGGTTCTGGCCGCGGACCGTCGTCGGCAGCCTGCGTTCCGCCTGGTCGCTGGAGGCCGCCCGGCTACGGTTGCGCGGCCGACGGGTCTGGTCGGTGCGCAACGAGGTCGTGCTTGGCTGGTTGCTCACCGCGGTGTTGTTCCTGGCGCTGGCCGTCGAGTTCGGGCCGGCTGTACTCGTCTTCCTCGTCGCCCAGGCGGCCTTCGGGTTCACCTTGTTGGAGGGGGTCAACTACATCGAGCACTACGGCCTGGCCCGGGAGCTGACTCCGAGCGGGCGTTATGAGAAGGTCGACCCCCGGCACAGCTGGAACAGCGACGCCGTGATCAGCAATCTGGCGCTTTACCAGTTGCAGCGACACAGCGACCACCACGCCAACCCGACCCGGCGCTACCAGGCACTGCGGTCCTTCGAGGCCTCTCCCCAGCTACCGGCGGGGTACGCCACGCTCCTGCTCGCGGCGTATCTCCCGCCGGTGTGGTTTCGGGTGATGGACGACCGCGTCGTCGAGCATTACGGCGGGGACGTCAGCCGGGCGAACCTGCACCCCGCGCGCCGGGCCGCTTTGCTGACCCGGTACCGGTCGCCGTCCGGGCCGCCGCCGTCCGGTACCGAGGTCGACGGGTCTCCGTCCCGGGGCGGTGTTCGTGGGTGAGCACTTCCTTGAATAACGCACGGTAACAGCGCAGAGCCGTCCGCGAGATCGTCGGTCGGCAAGGATTCCGGCGGGGATGATCTGTCAGCTCTGGCCGGATTCCTCGGAGGTGCTCTGCTCGGCGGCGTCCTGATCGGCCGGCCGATCAGGAGCCGAGCCACCGAGATGCGCGGGCAGCCACCAGTCCGGCTCGCCCGGCGCGGGTCGCGGGTAGCGGCGCTGCGCGTCGTCGAGCAGCTCGTTCATCACCTTCTCCAGCAGCGCCGTGCCGTCGCGGCCCTTACCCAGTTCCGTGGGCTGGACGGGCCTGCCCACCGTGATCGAGACGCGGACACCGATCGCGTCCCGCAGTCTGAAGGGCCGCCCCTTGGTGAAAATGCGCTGGCTGCCCCAGAGGATCACCGGGATCACCGGCACCTTCGTGTGAGCGGCCATCCGGGCCGCCCCGGTCTTGAATGTCGCCAGACAGTAACTCGGACTGATTGTCGCCTCGGGGAAGACGCCCACGAGTTCCCCGGCGCGCAGTGCGTCGAGGGCGTGGCGCAGAGACGCTGCGCCGGCCTCCCGGTCGACCGGGATGTGGTGCATGCCGCGCATGAGCGGCCCGCTGATCCGGTGGTCGAAGACGGCCTTCTTGGCCATGAACCGGACCAGCCGACGCTCCGCGATCCAGAACGGCAGACCCGCGAGCGCGAAGTCCAGGTACGAGACGTGATTGATCAGGACGATGCCGCCACCCGATGCCGGGATGTTCTCCGTGCCCTGGATGTCGAGACGCAGGCGCAGTGCGCCGAAAAGTCCCCGCACCATGCTGACCACCGGCCGGTAGACGTACTCCGCCACGACGGGCCACTCCTCGATGTTCCTCGCGGTCTCCCCGGTGTGCCGAATGCGACACGACCTTACCCCCACCCCCTGACACCGGTCGTCGTGGATGTCCGGCGATACCGCGGTCCGGTTTCACCGGAAGGCAACGTCGCGTGGGGTGAGGGCAGGATCGATGATGTTCGTATCAGGCGTCTGTGGAGGAGCGGGACCAACCGCGCGGATGAGGGAGAGACGACGGAAATGGAGATTCTGCGCCGGAGCATTGCGGCGCAGCCGGCGGCGCCGCAGTGGGTGCTCGTCGTTGCCGCGATTCTGGCGGCCCTGACGGTACTCAGCGACCGCCTATGGCCGATATCCAGACATGTGATAACAATTGCACACGAAGGCGGCCATGCCCTGGCCGCGGTCGCGACGGGGCGCCGCCTGGCCGGCGTTCGGCTGCATTCGGACACCTCCGGAGTAACCGTGTCCTCCGGACGGCCGACCGGTGCGGGTGTCGTCGTGACCGTCGCCGCCGGCTACACGACACCGTCTCTGCTCGGTCTCGGAGCCGCGGGCCTGCTGGCCACCGGCCGGACGAGTCTGCTGCTGCAGCTGTGCGTGGCGCTGCTGCTGGCGATGCTGGTCGTGATCCGCAACGGTTTCGGGGCCCTGTCCGTGCTGGGGAGTACCGCGGGAATCCTGGCGGTCTCCTGGTTCGCGCCGCAGACCGTGCGCGCCGGATTCGCCGCGTACATCGCGTGCTTCCTGCTGCTGGGCGCGATCCGCCCGGTGATCGAGGTGCAGCGGGGGCGCCGTCGGCGCCGGGCCGGGGATTCCGACCCGGATCAGCTCGCGCGGTTGACCGGACTGCCCCCGACGCTCTGGGTCGGGTTCTTCGGCCTGGTCAACCTCGGTGCATTGGCCGGTGGCCTCGCCACGCTGTTCGGGTGACCTTCGCGTTCGGGTGACCTCCGCGCGGAACCTGGAACTGTCGGACCCGGGTGCCACACTGGCGCCATGTGCGGTCGGTACACCCAGAAGCTGAAGACCGACGACCTCGCCGCGGCGATGTCCGCTCGCGACGAGACTGCCGGCGGGGTGGCGGAGAACTACAACGTGGCGCCCACCTCGGCGATGCCGATCGTCATCGCCGAGCCGCGTGAGCTCCCGGACGGCGCTCTTCGGGGTGAGGCGCACCTCCCTCCGGCCGGCCGGCACCCGGCCGGGAAGCCGCCGGCTGCCGCCCGGACCGAGCGGGTCCTTCGCCTCGCGACCTGGGGGTTGGTGCCGTCCTGGGCCAAGGAGCGGACGATCGGGGCAAAGATGATCAATGCGCGGTCGGAGACGGCGGCGACCAAGCCGGCGTTCCGATCGGCCTTCGCCGCACGGCGCTGCCTCGTCCCGGCGACCGGTTTCTACGAGTGGTTTCATCCGGGTGGTGGCTCGCGGCGGGGGCAACCCTTCTACATCCGTCCCGCGGGCCATCCCGCGACCGGCGGGATCTTCGCGTTCGCGGGTCTCTACGAGGTCTGGCGCCGGGGTGAGGCCCCGCTGGTGACCTTCACGATCCTCACGACCGGGGCCGCCGCGGGGCTGGAGTTCCTGCACGACCGCTCGCCGGTGATCCTGCCCGAGGCCGCCTGGGATCGCTGGATGGATCCCTCGGTCCGCGATCCCGCCGCGTTCGCCTCGCTGCTGCGGCCGGCTCCGGCCGGGGTGGTCGCGGCGCATCCGGTCGCGGCCGAGGTGGGCAGTGTCCGGAACAAGGGTCGTCATCTCATCGATCCCGTCGAGATCGATCCGGTGGTCGCCGCGGCCGTCGCGCAGGCGGGCGGGCGGACGGCTCTCGCGGTGGACCCGGAGCGGTCCGGTGGTTCCGTCGGCGGTGGTACCGGTCCGTCCACGCGGGCGGGCGGCACCGTCGATCTGTCGTCGTTCGGCATCGACCCGGTCCATGACCCCGTCCATGACCCGGTCGATACCCCCGTCAATGCCCCGGGCAAAGGYACCGCCGCGGGGCCGGGAGGCGGGTGACTCGGCGGGCGCGCTCGGCAATCGCGGGTTGATCCGCCGGAAATCCGGAGAACGGATGGTCGCCGGAGGTCAGGAGTGACCGTGCGGGCGAAGCGCGAGCCCGAGCGCGATCTCGGTGACACCGGTGACGATCAGTTGGATTCCGAAGATCACCGCTAGTACCATGATCGTCGTTCCCGGCCAGGTCAGCGCCAGCACGCCGAGGACGACACTGAGCGCGGCCAAGGCGAGCGGACCGGCGATGCCGCGGCCGGTCCCACGCGAGGATCTGCTCGCCCAGGTCACCAGGGCCCGGACGACCCCGGTGATGATCAGTATCGCGCCGACGAGCAGTGCGACGACTCGGAGGGTGACTCCCGGCCACAGCAGCACGATGACGCCGCCGAGCGCAAGCATGATCCCGAACAGGGCGGTCCCCGCAGTGTTCTCCGACCGGACCGCGGCGATCGTCTCGCTGATACCGGAGAGCACGAGTGCCACCCCGGCGAGGACCGCCAGCGTGCGGGCTGTCGCGAAGGGGTTCGTGATCAGCAGAAGTCCCAGCACGGTGACCGCCGCACCGAGCAGGAGCAACGCCGGCCACAGCGCGCTGGGGGCTTGCTGACGTCGGTGCTGCCGGTAGATCGTGGCCATCGAGGCACCTCCCCGGGTCGGGGCTCCGCCCGGATACGCGCGGGCCGCTCTCGCCAGAAGGTCTCTACCCGGTTCCGGCGAGTCGCTACCGCGACTCACTCTCCCGGCCGACCGCCACGTCGTGATCAGCTGTCGGAGATGCTGATCGCCTCGGTCGGGCAGGAGTCAACAGCCTCTTGGATGTCGTCCCACCTGGCGTCGTCGGGTTCCTCGTCGAGGAGGTAGAGGAAGCCGTCGTCGCGGATCTCGAACACGTTCGGGACGAGACGGACACAGGTTCCGCTGCTCGCGCAGCGGTCGTAGTCGACAGTCACGCGCATCGGCGCACCTCCCAGTGGTRCTCCCACAATCAGTGTCGAGCGGACCTTACCGCCGAGCCCGTGGCTGCGACAGAACCGGGACCCCGGCAGGCCACTGGGCGGGGGCTGTGGACGACGGGCGGCTGTCCACAGGACGGCGGCGAGCGGAGCGGGAGCCGCCGTGATCGATCTACGGTCCAGCCATGGTCGAATCCACCCCTGGTCCCGGGTACCCGCTGTCGGCCCCGTCGCCGCGTTTCCCCGTCCACGCATTTCCGCCTGAAACGTCCGTTTCGTCGCGATGGCCATCGCTGGACCTGCTGCCGTCGGACGACGCCACCGTGCCGCTGCGTCCGCCGGACCCCCCAGCGGACGGCTCAGCTGGTGGATCCCGCCGCGTTCGTGACGCCACGTTCACCGAGGACGAGCAGGAGATCGGTGGCGACGAGTCCGACCTGTTCGGGATTCGCGAGGGCGTGTTCCTTGATGAGGACCGGGCCGCCGGCGGATGGGTCGCGGACGAGCTCGCGGCGGAAGGGGCCGATCTTGGCCGGCTGGTCGCCGGCCGAACGGATCGGCGCCGTCCGGTCCACTCCCGTCTGGTCCACCCCCGTGCGGGGCGCGAGATGGACGATGGCGAGGACGAGGGCGGCCGGGGACCTGATCGCGGGCCATCGGCCGGCCGGCCGGCGCCGGGAGTTCCACGGGGCGATCTGGTCGGCGTCATCCGCAGGCGGCTTCCGGCTACGCTGCATGGCATCGTGGTGGCGCCGGCCGCCCGGGCCGCCCTCGTTCTCGCGTTGGTCGCCCTCGCTGCCGCGCTCATGACCGCCTGGTTCTCCTGGCAGCACCGCCCGGTGCCGCTCGCCTCCTCCGAGGTCGATACCCCCCGGACGGGGGAGTCGGCGGCGGCTGGCAACGCCCGGTCGGACCACTCGGACCACGGGGCCACCTCCGCCACGGATACGAGCGTGACTTCGGCACCGACGGCCAGGGCCGCCCGCACCGGGGCGAGCGGCGAGGTGGTGGTCGACGTCGCCGGCCGGGTGGCCCGGCCGGGGGTCGTCCGGCTCCCGGCGGGCGCGCGCGTGGTGGATGCGATCGAACGCGCCGGGGGAGTGCTCCCGGGCACCGACACGACCGGCCTCGCCCTGGCCCGGTTGCTGGTCGACGGAGAACAGGTCCTCGTCGACGGCAAGCCCGGCCCGGCGCGGCCCGGAACGGCGGCCGGGCAACCTGCGGGTACTGGCCTCGGGTCCGCCGGTTCCACCGCGGCGACCGGTCCGATCGACCTGAATGCCGCGACCGCCGAGGAGCTTGACGGTCTGCCCGGGGTGGGGCCTGTGCTGGCTCGCCGCATCGTCGAGTGGCGCACGGCGCACGGGCCCTTCCGGTCGCCCGAGCAGCTGGCGGAGGTGACCGGAGTCGGCGACAAGCGGCTGGCCGATCTGCTGCCATTGCTGAAGGTTTGACGTTCCAGTGGTCGACGTCGGGATGGAGACCGGACTCGCGCTGCCGGAACGGCCGTCCGGGGCTTCCCGTCCCATGGACGCCCGGCTGGTGGGCCCGGCGGTCATGGCCTGGGCTGGCGCGGTGGGTGCCGGCACCTGGCCGCCGTCCGTTCCGTTGCTGGGCGCCGCCGGTGCGGTGCTCGTCGCGGCTCCGATGTTCCTGCTGCTCCAGGTCCGTCCGCGGGGTGGTCGGCCGACTTGCCCGGGACCGGGCGGCGCTCGGGCCGAGGCGGCTACGGGCGCGTCTCGTCCGTCGCAGCCGCAGCCGCAGCCGCAGCCGCAGCCGCGCAGCGCGCCGCTCACCCGGGGCGTTGGGCGGTGCTCCGGCGGCACTGTCGTCGTGCTCACGGCCCTCGTCTTCCTGGCCGCCGGGTTTCTCGCGGGTGGACTGGCGGCTCGTCCGCGTGACAGCGGCCCGCTCGCCGATCTGGTCCGGCATGGCCGTCCGGTCACCGCCGAGGTCGTCGTCACCGACGATCCCCGCGCCACCTCCTCGTCCACCGCGGTCCGGACGGGAACCGGGCCCGGAGCCGGAGAGGGAAGAGGAGAGGGCGGCGGCGCCGATCGCGTGACCTTCGTGATCTCCGTCCGGGCGGAACGCCTTACCGCGTCACCGGCGGATCTGCGGGTCCGGGCCCCGATGGTCCTGCTCGCGCGGGGTGGCGGCTGGGGTGCTCTGCTGCCCAGCCAGCACCTGGTCGTCTCCGGCAGGCTCGCCGAACCCCGGGTCGGTGACACCGTGGCCGCCGTCCTGTTCGCCGACGGCCCACCGCGGACCCGCGGCGGACCCGCAATGATCCAACGAATCGCCGGGGGGCTGCGGGCCGGGCTGCGTCGAGCCGCTGGGGGACTGCCTGAACCGCGTCGCGGGCTGCTGCCCGGCCTCGTGGTCGGCGACGTCTCCGGGCTCGACGATGCGGTGCGCGCGGACTTCCGCGCCGCCGGAATGTCCCATCTAACGGCCGTGTCCGGTAGCAACGTCGCCATCGTGACGGCCTCGGCGCTCTACCTCATGGGATGGACCGGGCGTGGGTCACGGTCGCGCGCCGCGGTGGGAGCCCTCGCTCTCGTCGGGTTCGTCGTGCTCGCCCGGCCCTCGGCCAGCGTGCTGCGTGCCGGGGCGATGGGTCTGGTCGGCCTGCTCGGGCTCGCCGTTGGCCGTCCCAGGGCGGTGCTGCCCTCCCTGGCGGCGAGCGTGATCATCCTGATCCTGGCGGATCCCGCGCTCGCCCTCTCGGTCGGCTTCGCGCTGTCCGTCCTCGCCACGGCCGGAATGATCGTTCTCGCGCCGGGCTGGCGGGACGCGCTCGCTCGCCGGCTGCCGGCGCGAATCGCCGAGGTGCTCTCCGTCGCGGCCRCCGCCCAGCTGGCGTGCACCCCGGTGTTGGCCTGGACCGGCGGGGGGCTGAGCCTCGTGGCGGTGCCCGCGAACGTCCTGGCCGTGCCCGCCGTCGCACCGGCGACCGTGCTGGGAGTACTGACGCTGGTCGTGGCGGCGGTGTCGCCGTCAGCAGCCGGGCTGCTCGCGCACCTCGCCGATCTGCCGTGCTGGTGGCTGGTGACGGTCGCCGGCCGGTGCGCCGATCTTCCTGCCGCGACGCTGCCGTGGCCCACGGGGGTGATGGGAGCGGGCGTGGCCGCCGGTGTCGCCTGGCTCGTGGTGGCGACGCTGCGGCGGCGGGTGCCGCGGCGACTGGTCGCTGCGGCCCTGGTCGGCCTGCTCCTGGCGCGATGCGCCGTCGCCGGGCGGCTGGCGCCGTGGCCGCCGCCCGGCTGGCGCCTGGTCGCCTGCGACGTCGGTCAGGGCGACGCCCTCGTGCTGTCGGCGGGACCGGGCACCGCGGTGCTGGTCGACGCCGGCCCCGATCCGGCCCTGCTGACCCGCTGCCTCTCCGACCTCGGCGTGCGACGGATACCGGTGGTCATTCTCAGCCACTTCCACGCCGATCACGTCGAGGGGCTGCCGGCCGTGCTCGGCCGGCTTCCGGTGGGGGAGGTACTCGGCAGTCCGCTGGGGGAACCCGTTCTCCAGTGGCACCGGGTCCAACAGTGGACCCGGCGGGCCGGTGTGCCGCTGCGGACGGCCGTCATCGGCTCCCGGGCACAGGTGGGGGCGGTCTCTTGGACGGTCCTGGCTCCGCGCACCGTGTTGCACGGCACCGAGAGCGATCCCAACAACGCGAGCCTGGTGCTCTCCGCACGGGTGGGGGAGGTGACCATCCTGCTCACCGGGGATGTGGAGCCGCCGGCCCAGCGGGTGTTGACCGGCAGCCCGGAGGATCGGACGGCGCTACGAGCCGACGTGCTCAAGGTGCCCCATCACGGCGCCGCTGATCAGGACGCCACCTTCCTCGCGGCGACCGGGGCCCGATTCGCCCTGATCAGCGTCGGCACCGGGAACAGCTATGGTCATCCCGCGCCGTCCACCTTGCGGACGCTGCGCCGGTCCGGCATGGCCGTCGCCCGGACCGACCGCGACGGCGCGGTGGCGGTGGTCGCCACGGCGGCACCCGCCGGGTCCGCCGAGTCCGGGTCGCTGGCGGGAGCCGCCTCCGGGTCGGGGGCGGGAGTCCGCGTCTCGGTGGTGCTCCGCCGGCCCGGGGGCGGATCGTGACATGCTCACCTGCGTGTCCTCCTCCGCACTGCCGCCGCTCGTGCTCGTCACCGGCGACGAGGATCTACTCGTCGGTCGAGCGGTGCGCGGGGTTCTCGACGCGGCTCGGGCCCGTGATCCCGATGTCGAGATCGTCGACCGGCCGGCCGGTGAGCTCAGCGAGGCCGATCTGATCGACCTCGGCGCCACCTCGATGTTCGGAGGTGGCCGGGTGATGGTCGTCCGCGGCGCGCAGGACCTCGCCGAGGATCTGCGTGACGCGTTGTTGGAGTACATCGCTCGTCCGCTCGACGACGTCGTGCTCGTCGTCGTCCACAGCGGCGTGGTGAAGAACCGCAAACTCGCGGACGTGCTGAAGACCGCGGGCGCGCGGGTCGTGCCGGCAGCGAAGATCACCAAGCCGCGGGAGCGTCACGATTTCGTCGTCGCCGAGGTGCGGCATCTCGGCGGCCGGGTCAGCGACGGCGCGGTGCGCGCCCTGCTCGACGCGGTCGGTGGTGATCTGCGTGAGCTCGCCGCCGTTTGCGATCAACTCGTGGCCGACACCGACGGGCTGATCGACGAGGCCGCGGTGGCCCGTTTCCACCGGGGCCGGGCCGAGGCCAGCGGGTTCGCCGTCGCGGACGCGATCATCGGCGGCGACCTGCCGCAGGCGTTGACGCTGCTGCGTCAGTCCCTGGAGGGGGGTACCGCGGCCGTACTGGTCTCCAGCGCCGTTGCCGGTGGTCTGCGTGACCTCGCCCGGGTGGCGTCCGCGGGTCCCGGCTCGAAGTGGGATCTCGCCCGAGCCCTGGGTATGCCGGACTGGAAGGTCGAGAAGGCGCAGCGCTCCGCCCGAGCATGGTCGGACCGGGGTCTCGGCCAGGCCCTGCGGGCGGCCGCCGAGGCCGACGCCGGCGTCAAGGGCGCTGCGGTTGACGCCGGTTACGCCTTGGAGAAACTGTTGCGCGAGGTCGCCGTGGCCAGGTTGGTCGGGCGGGCCCGGGCGGCCGGGAGCCGTGGATGACCGACGGTCCGTGGACGGCTGACGGTCCGGGGACGGCTGACGGTCCGGGGACGGCTGACGGTCCGGGGACGGCTGACGGTCCGGGGACGGCTGACGGTCCGGGGACGGCTGACGGTCCGGGAGCCGGTGCCGGCATCGTCGTGGCTCCTCAGCCGGCAGCCGACCCCGAGGCCCCGCCGCCGGGCGGCTGGTTCGGCCTGCGGGTGCTACCGGCGGGCTGGATGCGGGGGCTGCTCATGATCGTGACTGGGCTGGTCACGGTGGTGATCGCACTCGGTGATCTCGCGAGCGCCTGGGTGGTCGRTGTCCTCCCGCTGACCGTCGGCGCGATGGTTGCCTATCACGAAGTGCTTKAGCGGCTGATCCGGCCGGACGAGGTCTCGGCGGAACCGGCTCCACAGCAGCCCGGAGCCCGTTCCACGCCGTGCGGCGGGCTCTGACCGGGCGAGAGGCCCGACCGACGGGTGGGCACGCGGAAAAGCCGGGACGCCTGCGGCGCCCCGGCTGGAGGAAGACGACTCAGCTGGCGGCCAGGTTGGCGTGCGTGCGAGCCAGTGCCGACTTCTTATTGGCGGCCTGGTTGGCGTGAATGACACCCTTGCTGACGGCCTTGTCCAGCTTGCGGGACGCGATCCGCAGCGTCTCGCCGGCGCGCTCGACGTCACCGGCATCCACGGCGTCGCGGAAGCGACGCACGTGCGTCTTGAGTTCCGACTTCACAGCCTTGTTGCGCAGCCGCCGCTTCTCGTTGGTGAGGTTGCGCTTGATCTGCGACTTGATGTTGGCCACGCGGGAGAACCTCTGATTTGTCGAGTCGGGGTGGTGCGGACACGTCATAGTACGGGTACCGGCCGTGCCCGGTGATCCGGCATATCTCGCTGGCTCCTGGGAGCAGCAGGTACCGCGGAGAACCGGCTGCCTCCGGCGACCGGCGCCGCACGGAATGGCGACCAGATCATGACCGGACAGGTCATGATCGACCAGATCATGACCGGACGACGACGCGGCCCGTCACGGTGGCACTCAGATTATCAAACCCCCGCGCGGCGGCGCACCGGCGCAACGTTGYGCGCGGCTCCTGGCACGATGAAGGTGGTCGACCCAGATATCGGCACGGGCGGCTCCACCGTGATCACCGCGAGCGAAACGAGAACTCTCCGCGTGTCCACAGCCCCGCACCTGGCGCCCGGCGCCGACCCGACGATGATCCGCAACTTCTGCATCATCGCCCACATCGACCATGGCAAGTCGACTCTTGCCGATCGGATGCTTGGTGTGACCGGTGTCGTGGAGGCGCGCAACATGCGCGCGCAGTACCTCGACCGCATGGACATCGAGCGCGAGCGCGGGATCACCATCAAGGCCCAGAACGTGCGCCTGCCGTGGCGGGCCGACGATGGTCGGGACTACATCCTGCATCTCATCGACACACCGGGCCACGTCGACTTCAGTTACGAGGTGAGCCGTTCGCTCGCGGCCTGCGAGGGCGCGGTGCTGCTGGTCGACGCGGCCCAGGGCATCGAAGCGCAGACCCTGGCGAACCTGTACCTGGCGATCGAGAACGACCTGACCATCGTTCCCGTACTCAACAAGATCGATCTTCCGGCGGCCCAGCCGGAGAAGTACGCCGAGGAGATCGCGGCGATCATCGGCTGCGAGCCGGGCGAGGTGCTCCGCGTGTCCGGCAAGACCGGCCAGGGAGTGCCGGAGCTGCTCAACGAGATCGTGCGCCGGGTGCCCGCCCCGGTCGGCGATCCGGACGGTCCGGCTCGTGCGATGATCTTCGACAGCGTCTACGACATCTACCGCGGCGTCATCACCTATGTGCGGGTGGTCGATGGCACGCTGACCACCCGCGACCGGTGTCTGATGATGTCGACCAGCGCGAGCCACGAGACCCTCGAGGTAGGTGTCATCTCGCCGGACCCCCATCCGACCGGGTCGCTGTCGGTCGGCGAGGTCGGCTACGTCATCCCCGGGGTCAAGGACGTCCGGCAGGCCCGGGTCGGCGACACCATCACCACTACCCGGCGGCCGGCGACGGAGATGCTCGGTGGCTATCGGGATCCGTTGCCGATGGTGTACTCCGGGTTGTACCCGATCGACGGCAGCGAGTATCCAGCGTTGCGCGAGGCTCTCGACAAGCTTCAGCTCAACGACGCCGCCCTGACCTACGAACCGGAAACCTCCGCGGCATTGGGGTTCGGATTCCGGTGCGGCTTCCTGGGCCTGCTGCATCTGGAGATCGTCCGGGAGCGGCTGGAGCGCGAGTTCAACCTCACTCTCATCTCCACGGCCCCGAACGTCGTCTACCGGGTGGTCATGGAGGACCATTCCGAGATCATAGTGACCAACCCCAGTGACTGGCCGGGCGGGAAGATCGCCGAGGTGTACGAGCCCGTCGTCGAGGCGATGCTGCTGCTGCCGACCGACTTCGTCGGGGCGGTGATGGAACTGTCCCAGGGCCGGCGCGGTGTCCTGAAGGGGATGGACTATCTGTCGACCGACCGGGTGGAACTCAAGTACACGCTGCCTCTCGGTGAGATCATCTTCGACTTCTTCGACGCCCTGAAGTCCAGGACCCGGGGCTATGCCAGCCTCGACTACGAGCCGGCCGGGGAGCAGTTGGCCGATCTGGTGAAGGTCGACATCCTGTTGCAGGGGGAGACTGTCGATGCCTTCTCGGCGATCGTGCACCGTGAGAAGGCCTACGCCTACGGCGTGTCCATGACGACCAAGCTGCGCGAGCTGATTCCGCGCCAGCAGTTCGAGGTGCCGATCCAGGCTGCGATCGGCAGCCGGATCATCGCGCGGGAGAACATCCGCGCCATCCGCAAGGACGTGCTCGCCAAGTGCTACGGCGGCGACATCACCCGCAAGCGCAAGCTGCTCGAGAAGCAGAAGGAGGGCAAGAAGCGGATGAAGACGATCGGTCGGGTCGAGGTGCCGCAGGAGGCCTTCATCGCGGCGCTGTCCACGGACACCGGCAAACCGGCGGTGAAGTGAGTCCGGTGCGGGGCCGACGCGGGACCGTGGTGCCATCCRCCTGTTCAGTGAGTCGGCCGTTCAGCGGGTCGGCAGGGGGCTGGCCGGGAGGCGGATCGGTTCGGTGGCCGGTTCGGGGAACGACAGGTCCGCGACAGGGGCGGCGGCGCTGGAACGGTACACGGTGGTTCGGGGCGGGAGCAGTTCGAAGATCTCGTCGAGAACGGCCCTGGCGTCGTCGTCCATGACCGGATCTTTTCGCACCGACGTCGATCGGTCCATGGTGAACCACCCATATTTTCCCTTCTGTGCCCAACGATGACAAAATGTCATTACACCCGGCCAACATCGCCGAAGTGGGTATTCCGGCCTTATCCCTAGGTGGTCCTCGTGTGGCCACCCCTGGCCCGCCCGCGTGGTTGGCAAACGTAGCGTTGCCGCGAGAGCACACGTTGGGGGCACACTGGGGGCATGCCACAAAAGCCTCCCGACGGCTCGCTTCCGCCGGACGACGGTGCCCTCCCGGCGGCCGCGCTGGCCGAGGTGACCCGGCGGCCGTTCGGGGTCTACGTGCATGTGCCCTATTGCGCGGCGCGCTGCGGCTACTGCGACTTCAACACCTACACGGCGGCCGACCTAGGCGGCGCCCTGGTGTCGTCGGTGGGCCTCACGACGTTCGTCGACATCGCGACCGGCGAGGTCCGGCTCGCGCGTACCGTGCTTGGTGAGCAGGAGCTGGTGGTCTCCACGGTCTTCGTCGGTGGCGGCACGCCGACCCTGTTGACCGCGGACGATCTCGGGCGGCTGTTGCGGATCCTGGACGACGGGTTCGGGCTGGCGTCCGACGCGGAGATCACCACCGAGGCGAATCCGGAGTCGGTGGATCCGGCGCAACTGGAGCAGCTGCGCGCCGCCGGTTACACCCGGATCTCCTTCGGGATGCAGAGTAGCCGTCCGCACGTCCTCGCCGCCCTGGACCGGCGGCACACCCCTGGCCGCGTGCCCGAGGTGATGCGCTGGGCCCGCAAGGCGGGCTTTGACCAGGTCAGCCTGGACCTCATCTACGGGGCTCCGGGCGAGTCGGAGGCGGACTGGGCGGCGAGCCTGGACGCGGCGATCCAGCTCGGCCCGGACCACGTCAGTGCCTACGCGCTGACGGTTGAGGAGGGCACGAAACTGTCCCGCCGGGTCCGCCGGGGCGAGCTGCTCGAACCCGACGACGACCTGCTTGCCGACCGCTACCTGCAGGCCGATGACGCTCTGTGCGCGGCCGGCCTGACCAGCTACGAGGTCAGCAACTGGTCGCGGGGGACCGATACCCGGTGTCGGCACAATCTGGGGTACTGGCGCGGAGATCACTGGTGGGGGATCGGTCCGGGCGCGCACAGCCACGTCGGCGGGGTGCGATGGTGGAACGTGCGTCATCCGGCGGAGTACGCGGCCCGGCTGGGGGCCGGGCGCAGTCCCGCGGCCGCCCGGGAGGAGCTCGACGCGCAGGCCCGCCGGGTCGAGCGGGTCATGCTGGGCGTCCGGTTGGCCGAGGGACTGGCCGTCGGTGAGCTGGACGGGCCCGGCCGGGAGGCCACCGCCGGGCTCGCGAAGTCCGGCCTGGTGGAACCCGGTGCCCTGGAGTTCGGCCGGGTGCGTCTCACTCGTCGCGGTCGTCTGCTCACCGACACGGTCGTGCGAGCCCTGCTGCCCGACTGACGCCGCTGCCCGACCGGCGGCCGTCCGGTGGCCCGATCGGGCGGGACCGGAACCTGGGTACCGGCATGCTCGTTTCGTTACGAGGACGTCGCCGGGCCCTTACCGGTCATTCGCGGGGTGGCTCATGTTCTGTGCTTCGACCTGAGCAGGCGGCTACACTTGGCACTCACTGCGGCCGAGTGCCAAGCTGGGTGTCCGCCGCTGCACACACCGTGGCCCGGCCACGTCCCGCCTGGTGAAGGGGGTGCGACCGCGTGCTGGAGGATCGGCGGCTCGAAGTCCTTCGGGCGATTGTTGAGGACTTTGTGCTGAGCAACGAGCCGGTGGGTTCCAAGGCGCTGGCGGAGCGGCATAATCTCGGTGTATCGCCAGCTACTGTCCGTAATGACATGTCCGCCCTGGAGGAAGAGGGGTATATCACACAGCCTCATACCAGCGCAGGACGGATACCGACGGACAAGGGCTACCGGTTGTTCGTGGACCGGTTGTCGGGGGTGAAGCCGCTGTCCCGGGCCGAACGTCGGGCGATCCAGAGCTTCCTGGAGGGCGCCGTCGACCTGGACGACGTGGTGCGCCGCTCCGTGCGGCTACTCGCCCAGCTCACCCGGCAGGTGGCCGTCGTGCAGTACCCCTCCTTGTCGAGCAGCAGCATCCGGCACATCGAGGTTGTCACGCTCGGCCCGTACCGCCTGCTGATGGTCCTCATCACCGACACCGGCCGGGTCGAGCAGCGTATCGTCGACAGCCTCGTACCCGTTGACGACGAGGTCGCCGGCGAGCTGCGTTCCGTGCTCAACTGCGCGCTGGCCGGYCGGCGCTTGGTCGACGCCCCCGACATCGTCGCGGCCCTGCCCGACAGCACCCGCTCCGAGCTGCGCCCCTACCTGACCACGGTGGCCGGTGCCGTGCTGGAGTCGCTGGTCGAGCGGCAGGAGGAGCGCATCGCGATGGCTGGGACGGCGAATCTCACGCGGTCCCCGGTCGACTTCGCCGACTCGTTGCGGTCGATACTTGAGGCGTTAGAAGAACAGGTCGTGCTGATGAAACTCATCGGCTCGGCGCGGGAGACCGGTACTGTAACGGTACGGATCGGTCGCGAAACGGATGTGGACGCCCTCCGGTCCACCGCGGTGGTGGCCACGGGATACGGTCGTGGTCCCTTCGCGCTGGGTGGGATGGGGGTGCTCGGCCCGATGCGCATGGACTATCCGGGGACGATGGCGGCCRTCCGGGCCGTCGCCAAATACGTGGGTGAACTCTTGGGTGCCGACTGATGGCAGTGGATTATTACGCCGTTCTGGGCGTACGCCGGGAAGCGTCGAACGACGAGATCAAGCGGGCCTACCGCAAACTGGCCCGTGAGCTGCATCCGGATGTCAATCCAGATCCGGATGCACAGCAGCGCTTCCGGGGCGTCACGRCCGCGTACGAGGTGCTCTCCGACCCGGAGAAGCGCCAGATCGTCGACCTGGGCGGCGATCCGCTCGCGCCCGGTGGCAGCGGCGGTGGCGGTTCGCCGTTCGGCGCCGGTTTCGGCGGCCTCGGTGACATCATGGACGCCTTCTTCGGCGGCGGGTCGAGCCGTGGGCCCCGGTCCCGGGTCCGGCGCGGCAACGACGCGCTGCTGCGCATCGAGCTCGACCTGTCCGAGACCGCGTTCGGCGCCACGCGCGAGATCACCGTGGACACGGCGGCGGTGTGCTCGACGTGTACCGGTGCCGGTGCGGCTCCCGGCACGCACCCGTCGACCTGCGGCACCTGCGGCGGGCGGGGCGAGGTCCAGCAGGTCACCCGTTCCTTCCTCGGCCAGATGGTGACCTCCCGGCCCTGTCCGCGGTGTTCGGGTACCGGCACCGTGATCGAGCATCCCTGCCGGGACTGCGGCGGCGACGGCAGGGTGCGCAAGCGCCGGACGCTCACTGTGAAGATCCCCTCCGGGGTCGAGGACGGYATGCGCATCCGGCTGTCGGGCGAGGGCGAGGTCGGGCCCGGCGGTGGGCCGCCCGGTGACCTTTACGTCGAGGTCTCCGAGAAGCAGCACCCGGTTTTCACCCGGGAGGGCGACGATCTGCACTGTGAGCTGCCGCTGCCGATGACCTCGGCGGCGCTCGGCACCTCCGCCACGCTGGAGACCCTCGACGGCACCGAGACCATCGCCGTGAAGCCCGGCACCCAGCCCGGTGAGGTCATCAAGCTCGCCGGCCGCGGGGTTCCGCATCTGCGGGCCGCCGGGCGCGGTCATCTGCACATCCACATCAACGTCGAGACTCCGACGAAGCTGGACGGCGAGCAGGAGCGGCTGCTACGAGAGCTGGCGAAGCTGCGCGACGAGGAGGCACCGGCCGTCGTGGGCGGATCCGCCGGCGGCGCGGCGGGGCTATTCCGGCGGCGGGGCACGCGCCGCGGCCGTTAGCCCGGTCATCGGCCGTGACCGCTGCGGAGAGGATGCATCCTGACCAGCGCCCTGTTCCGGCTGTCGCCGCTGCCGATCGCGGACTCGTTCACCCTCGCCGGTCCGGAGGGTCGCCATGCGGCCATGGTGCGCCGGCTGCGGCCGGGGGAGCCGGTCGACGTGACCGACGGTCTCGGCCGTGCGGTGGAGTGCGAGGTCGTTGCCGCCCGGCGGGATGAGATCGACTGCGCGGTCCGGCGCCGGGTCGCCGCCGCGGCCCCGAGCCCCCGACTGGTTGTCGTGCAGGCCCTTGCCAAGGGGGATCGGGGCGAGCGGGCGGTGGAGATGCTGACCGAGGTCGGTGTCGACGAGATCGTCCCGTGGTCGGCGGCCCGGTCCGTGGCCCGCTGGGAGGGTGTCCGTGGCGTGCGGGCCCGGGAACGCTGGGTCAGAGCCGCGGAGGAGGCGTCGAAGCAGTCCCACCGACTGCACTGGCCGGTGGTGGGCGAGTTGGCCGGCCTGAAGGAGGTTGTCGAGCGGGTGCGGGCGGCGGCGCTTGCCGTCCTCCTGCACGAGGAGGCGACCATCCCGTTGGTTGGCCTGGCCCGCTCGGTTGAGGTGTCGGAGCGAGTGGCTCCGRCCGCCTCGGCGGCGGAGCTGGTGCTCGTCGTGGGCCCCGAGGGAGGGGTGTCCGAGTTGGAACTGGCCACGCTGGGCGAGGCCGGAGCGATCGTGTCGCGGCTCGGTTCGACGGTGCTGCGCACATCCACCGCCGGCGTCGTGGCCGCGGCGGTCGTGTTCGCGGACCTCGGTCGTTGGGACGGCCCGGCGCGATGATGGATAGACTGGTCAGGTAGCGTCCGTGGTCCGCCTCGCTGGGCGGTCCCTCCGGCTGGAGGGGTTCTGTCCGGTGTCGGCCGTCCGCGCCGCGCCACCCACCGCGATCATCAATCCTGAGAGGTGCCCCGGCCTCGCTGGCCGCTCTTTATGCCCGAATCCGTTACGCCACCCGTCGCGCCCGACACCAGGGTCCAGACGCGCATTGTCGTACCCGGTCCGCACAGCATGGTGAGTCTGCTCGGTCACCAGGATCAGCTGCTCCGTACCATCGAGAAGGCTTTCTCCTCGGATATCCACGTGCGTGGCAACGAGATCACCATTACCGGCGCTCCGGCTGAGAACGAGCTCGCCGCCAGGTTGTTCGCTGAGCTCATCGCGCTGCTCGACGCCGGGACGGAGCTCAGCCCGCAGCATGTCGACCATTCGCTGGCGATGCTGCGCAGCGGCGCCGAGGAGCGGCCGGCCGAGGTTCTCACCCTCAACATCCTCTCCAGCCGGGGCCGGACGATACGGCCGAAGACGCTGAACCAGAAGCGGTACGTCGACGCGATCGACCAGCACACCATCGTTTTCGGGATCGGGCCGGCCGGCACCGGCAAGACCTACCTCGCCATGGCGAAGGCCGTTCAGGCGTTGCAGGCCAAGAAGGTGAACCGGATCATTCTGACCCGCCCCGCGGTCGAGGCGGGGGAACGCCTCGGGTTCCTGCCGGGGACCCTGTACGAGAAGATCGATCCCTACCTGCGGCCGCTCTACGACGCGCTGCATGACATGATCGATCCGGACTCGATCCCGCGGCTGATGCAGAGCGGCACGATCGAGGTGGCCCCACTGGCCTACATGCGCGGCCGGACGCTGAACGACGCCTTCATCATCCTCGACGAGGCCCAGAACACCTCGCCGGAACAGATGAAGATGTTCCTTACCCGGCTCGGCTTCGGCGCGAAGATCGTCGTTACCGGGGACGTGACCCAGGTCGACCTCCCCAGCGGCACCCGCAGCGGGCTGCGGGTGGTCCGGGAGATCCTCGACGGCCTCGGCGAYGTCCATTTTGCATCCCTGACCAGCTCCGATGTGGTTCGGCACCGGCTCGTGAGCGAGATCGTCGACGCCTACGCCCGCTGGGACGCGGCCAGTGCGCCGCCACCCGCTCCGGCCCGGTCTGCTCGTCGGGACCGACGGTGACCGTCGCCGCGGTCGGAGAGGACCGCTGATGGCCGTATTCGTTGCCAACGAGTCGGGCGCGAGTGACGTCGACGAGGTGAGGCTGGCCGCGCTCGCCCGGTTCGTGCTCGACGCCATGAAGGTGAACCCGCTCGCCGAGCTCTCGGTGATGCTGGTAGAGCCGAAGGCGATGACCGATCTGCACGTCCGGTACATGGGCGAGGAGGGTCCGACCGACGTCCTGTCCTTCCCGCAGGACGATGCCTTTGACGCCTCGTGGTCGGAGTCGGTCGACGACGATCCGACTACCCTGCTCGGCGACGTCGTGCTGTGCCCGGACGTCGCGCGGCGGCAGGCGGAGCAGGCCGGTCACTCCTTCGATCGCGAGCTGTCCCTGCTGTGCACCCACGGCATCCTGCACCTGCTCGGCTACGACCACGCCGAGCCGGACGAGGAACGCGAGATGTGGAAGGTACAGAGCCAGCTGCTCGCGTCGTGGGACGGCGCGGACGGCGCGGACGGCGCCCGCGGTGCCGCGGACGGTGCCGCGGACGGCGGCGAGGGCCGCCGTGGTGACCAGGGCCGCCGTGGTGACCAGGGCCGTGGCGGTGGCGCCGGAGAGCCCCCTGCCGCGCCCGCACGCTGACCCGGCACAAGGGGGTCCGCATGAGTTCCGGTGATCTTTTTCTCGTCTTCATCGCCGTGATGGGCTCGCTTGCCGCGGCGGGTCTCGGCGGCATCGACGCGGCCCTGACCCGGGTCTCCCGGGTGACGGTCGAGGGTTTCTCCCGCCAGGGCCGGGCCGGCGCCCGGAACCTGGCGACCGTCGTGGCCGATCCGGGCCGCTACCTCGCGCTGCTGCTGCTCCTGCGCATCGTCGCGGAGATGCTCGCCGCGGCCTGTATCACGGTGCTGTTCGTGCACGCCTACGGGGCCGGGTTCGCCGCGATCGGCCTCGGGACGCTGGCCTCGACCCTGGTCGCGTACATCCTCGTCGGGGTGATGTTCCGCACCCTGGGCCGCCAGCACGCCCCTGCGGTGGCGTTGGCCAGCGCCGGTCTCACGGTCCGGCTGGCGCGGATCTTCGGGCCGTTGCCCCGGCTGCTGATCGCGTTCGGCAACGCGGTCACCCCCGGTCCTGGTTTCCGGGATGGTCCCTTCGCATCCGAGGCCGAGCTGCGCGATCTCGTCGACCTCGCCGAGGAGAACGAGGTCATCGAGCGTGAGGAACGCGACATGATCGCGTCGGTGTTCGAGCTCGGGGACACCCTGGTGCGCGAGGTGATGGTGCCGCGTCCGGACATGGTCTTCATCGAGTCGACGAAGACCGTCCGGCAGGCTCTCGCGCTGGCCCTGCGCAGCGGCTTCTCGCGGATCCCCGTCATCGGGGAGAGCGTCGACGACGTGGTGGGGATCGCCTTCCTCAAGGACATGGTCCGCCGGGAACGGGAGGGGGGCGAGGATGGTGCGATCGCCGAGATCATGCGTTCACCCGCACTCGTGCCCGAGARCAAGCCCGCGGACGACCTGCTCCGTGAGATGCAGGCGTCGCGTACCCACATGGCGATCGTCATCGACGAGTACGGTGGAACCGCCGGACTCGTCACCATCGAGGACATCCTTGAGGAGATCGTCGGTGAGATCACCGACGAGTACGACAACGAGGTTCCGCCGGTGGAGTGGATCGACGCCAACACCGCGCGGGTGACCGCCCGGCTCGACGTCGACGATCTGGCGAAGCTGTTTGACTTCGACGTGGACGACCTGCCCGGTGCGGATGACAGCCTCACCGTCGGTGGCCTGCTGGCCACGGCCCTGGGACGGGTGCCCATCCCGGGTGCGACGGTCACGGTCGGTGGGTTGCGGCTGTCGGCGGAACGGGCCGCCGGCCGGCGTAACCAGATTGGCACCGTGGTCGTCCAGCGGTTGCCGCATCCGTCGAACGGCGACGACGGCTCGCCGCCTCCCCGATCCGACGACGGCGGCGAACCCGTGCGCAGCTCGTCGTCGGACAGAAAGGTGAATTCGTGACCGCCGACGCGACCCGGTCGGGAACCGTGCCTGCCGATGGCAACTCGGCCGACGGCGCCCCGGCTCTCGACCTCGCCGCAGAGGACGCGAAGCTCGTGGTGCTGGCCAGGGCGGCGCGGCTGCGTGCCTACGCCCCCTCGGGCGACCCTGCGGAGGGTGCGGCGCTGCGCGACACCGACGGTCGCACCTACGCGGCGGCGACTCTCGGCCTGGGCCGGGCCGAGCTAGCGATCTCGGCGCTGCGCGCGGCGGTGGCCGCCGCGGTCTCCAGCGGCGCCCGCCGGTTCGAAGCCGCCGCGGTGGTCACGCAGAAGGACGAGCTCGACCGCGCCGACCTGGCGACGTTGGCCGAGTTCGGCGCCGGGATCCCGGTGTTCCTCGCCGGCTCGGACGGCGTCGCCCGGACCAGGGTGACCACCTAGCGTGTCGACAACGACCTCGGTGCCGTTCCGGGCCGGCTTCGCCTGCCTCGTCGGACGACCCAACGCCGGCAAGTCGACGCTGACGAACGCGCTGGTAGGGACGAAGGTCGCCATCACCAGCGGGCGACCACAGACCACTCGGCACGCCATCCGCGGCATCGTCCACCGCGACGACGCCCAGCTCGTCCTGGTCGACACCCCGGGGTTGCACCGGCCGCGCACGCTGCTCGGGCAGCGGCTCAATGACGTGGTGCGGGCCACGCTGTCCGAGGTCGACGTCGTCGGTTTCTGCATGCCCGCGGACGAGCCGGTCGGCCGGGGGGACCGCTTCATCGCCGAGGAGCTGTCCCGGCTGCCCAAGCGCACCCCGGTGGTCGCCATCCTCACCAAGACAGACCGGGTCGCCGATCCCGATCGGATCGGCGCCCGCCTGCTCGAGATCGCCGGGCTCGGCGAGTTCAGTGACATCGTTCCAGTCAGCGCGGTGCGCTCCTACCAGGTCGCCGTGCTTGCCGACGTGCTTGTCGCCCGGCTGCCCGCCGGGCCCGCGCTGTACCCCGGTGGGGAGCTGACCGACGAACCGGAACAGGTGATGGTCGCCGAACTCGTCCGTGAGGCCGCGTTGGAGGGGGTCCGCGACGAGTTGCCGCACTCGCTCGCCGTCGTGGTGGAGGAGATGGTCTCCCGGGAGGGCAGGCCGGCGCAGCGTCCTCTCCTCGACGTCCGGGTGAACGTCTTCGTCGAGCGGCCCAGCCAGAAGGCGATCGTCATCGGGACCGGCGGATCCCGCCTCAAGGAGGTCGGTTCCCGCGCCCGCACGCAGATCGAGGCGCTGCTCGGTACCCCGGTCTTCCTCGATCTACATGTCAAGGTCGCCAAGGACTGGCAGCGCGATCCGCGCCAGCTGCGTCGCCTGGGGTTCTGAGCCGGCTCGCCGCCGGYCCCACCGAGGCGCCGTCAGCACCGCATCCATGCCGCATCCATGCCGCAATGTACTGCCATACCTACCCCCCGGCTATGGACCGGGATGTCCTGCGGGTTCCTCAGGAGAACATCCGGCCGGTACCGGCCATCTGCCGGGCGACCTCGCTTCACCGCATGAACTCGGGACCGTGCAACCATGGGCGGGTGCCGGTGTATCGCGACGAAGGTGTCGTCCTACGCACGGCCCCCCTCGCCGAGGCCGACCGCATCATCACCGTGCTCACCCGTCGGACCGGTCGGGTGCGGGCCGTCGCCAAGGGTGTCCGCAAGACGTCCTCGCGGTTCGGGTCGCGGCTGGAGCCGGGCACGTACGTCGATCTGCTGCTGCATTCCGGCCGGGCGCTGGACACGGTCACCCAGGCGGACATCATCTCTCCCTACGGCGCCACGATCGCCGTTGACTACCCGAGGTACACTGCGGCCGCGGTGATGCTCGAGACCGCCGAGCGGTTGACCAGCGAGGAACGCCAGCCCGCCCTGCGGCTGTTCCTCCTGCTCGTGGGTGGTCTGCGTACGCTCRCCGGCGGCGAGCGCCCACCCGCGCTCGTCCTCGACGCGTTCCTGTTGCGGGCGCTCGCGGTGTCCGGGTATGGGATGGCCCTGGACCACTGCGCGCGTTGCGGTGGGCCCGGGCTGCACCTGTCGTTGTCCGTGCCGGGCGGCGGCGTAGTGTGCCCGCAATGTCGCCCGCACGGTGCGGCGTCGGTGTCCGCGGGTGCGGTGCGGCTGCTCGCGGATCTGTTGCGCGGTGACTGGGACGGTGCACTGGTCAGTGACGCCCGCGCCCGGCGGGAGGCCGGTGGCATCGCCGCCGCCTATCTCCAGTGGCATCTCGAACGCGGGCTTCGCGCACTGCCTTATCTGGAGAGGGCGTGACGCGGCCGGGCGCCGTGGTGGAGGTCTTGCGTGTGGGCCGGGACGGTCATCCCGGCGAGGCGGGCCGGGCGGCCTGGGTGCGACCGCCGGGGAACGGGACCATGAGAGCGGGACGGCGGTGGGACGGGCCGTGGCGGAAGGACGAGGACGGACATGGTGAGGCGGAAAGCGGCGGTGGGTGCGTCCGGCGCGACCCGGCGCCGACGGGGGGACGATGTGGTGATGGCTGGGACCGGCAGGACGGATTGCGGCGTGAAGCCGCCCCGGACGGGTGCGGGGAGGTAGGCGGTGGCGCTGCGTAATGATGTGAAGACGCGGTTTCGCGATCCGCATCCCCATCCCTCCGGCGCGCGACCTCCGGTCCTGCCGTCGCGTCTCGTCCCGCGGCATGTGGGCATCGTCATGGACGGCAACGGACGGTGGGCGAAGATGCGCGGGCTGGCGCGAACAAAAGGACACGAGGCCGGCGAGGACGCCCTGTTCGACTGCGTCGAGGGCGCGATCGAGCTCGGGGTCCGATGGTTGTCGGTGTTCGCTTTCTCCACGGAGAACTGGAAACGGTCACCGGACGAGGTGGCGTTCCTGATGCGCTTCACCGACGGGGTGTTCGGCCGGCGCATCGAGGACATGCACGCGCTCGGTGTGCGGGTTCGCTGGGCGGGTCGTCGTCCCCGGCTGTGGGGGAACGTGATCAGGCGGCTGGAGTCGTCCGAGGAACGTACCCGTGACAACGACCGGCTCACCTTGGTGATGTGCGTGAACTACGGCGGCCGGGCCGAGATCGCCGATGCCGCGGCGGCGATCGCCCGGGACGTGCGGGAGGGCCGGCTGCGCGTCGATCGGATCGATGAGGCGACCATCGGCCGTTACCTGGACGAGCCCGACATGCCCGATCTGGACCTCGTCATTCGGACTTCCGGGGAGCAGAGGCTCAGCAACTTCCTGCTCTGGCAGGCCGCCTATGCCGAGTTCTCGTTCGTCGAGACGCTCTGGCCGGACTTCGACCGGCGCGATCTGTGGTCCGCCTGTGAGGACTTCGCCCGACGGGACCGGCGCTACGGCGGAACCGTCGCCCATCACGTCTGATGCCCGTGCCCGACGTTCCGACCGTGCCCGACGTTCCGACCGGACCCGACGTTCCGACCGTGCCCGACGTTCCGACCGGACCCGACGTTCCGACCGTGCCCGACGTTCCGACCGTGCCCGACTGGGCGGCGCCGACGGCCGGTGCTCCGGTCGTCGCCCAGATCGCCTTCGCCGTGCCCGGGGACGCCGTACCGGGGGACGCCGTGCCGGGCGGGGCGGGGTTCGCCGCGGCGGCACGTCCGGCGCTTGACGCGCTCGCCCGGGCCCCGGGATTTCGTGGTGGGCGGATCGCCCAGGCGCTCGACGAACCCGGCTCGTGGYTGATGACCACCGAGTGGGACGGGCCGGGCGCGTGGCGTCGCGCGTTGTCCGCCTTCGAGGTGCGATACGCGCTGACGCCGCTGCTCGTCTTCGCGGTTGACGGGCCTGGCACCTTCGAGGTGCTGGTGTCGGTGGACGGGCCGGGCGGCTCGGCGYGGACCCATCGGTCCGACCGTACGCCGGACGCCGACACCGCGGCCCCCGGCGAGCCGCCGCGCTCCGTCGGTGCGCCGGGCGCCGGCCGGCCGTGACCAACCGCGGGATTGTCGGTGGGTACCGGTAGCCTCGACTCAGCATCATGGAATCTACGATCTATGGATTGTGGATCTATGATTTGCAGATCTATTGATCATGAATCTATGGATCATGGATTCGGAGTGTCGATGTCCCGTGGACAGTCCCCTCCCTGATCGCCTGACCGCTCTCTTCGGACACCGGTCGCCGGCGGACCGGTGTCCGGTCCCCGGAGCCGGGGTGTCCCGCACCACTCGTGACCGCGACAGCGAAATGCCGAGGCTCGCTCGATGTTGACCATGYAGGACGCGCTGCTGGCGCTGACCCGTTACTGGACCGACCGCGGCTGCATGATCGTACAGCCGTTCAACACCGAGGTCGGCGCCGGTACGCTCAACCCAGCCACGGTGCTGCGGGTGCTCGGACCGGAGCCGTGGCGGGTCGCGTACGTCGAACCTTCGGTCCGTCCCGACGACTCCCGCTACGGCCACAACCCGAACCGGCTGCAGACCCACACCCAGTTCCAGGTCATCCTCAAACCGGATCCGGGTAACCCCCAGGAGCTCTACCTGGGTAGTCTCGCGGCGCTCGGCATCGACACCGCCGCCCACGATGTCCGGTTCGTCGAGGACAACTGGGCCTCGCCCGCGTTCGGTGCCTGGGGGCTGGGCTGGGAGGTCTGGCTCGACGGCCYGGAGATCACCCAGTTCACCTACTTCCAGCAGGCCGGTGGCCAGACGCTCGACACCGTCAGCGTCGAGATCACCTATGGCGTGGAACGCATCCTCATGGCCCTGCAGGGCGTCCGCCACTTCAGCGAGATCGCTTACGCCCCCGGCATCTCCTACGGCGAGGTGTTCGGCCAGGCCGAGTACGAGATGTCCCGGTACTACCTCGACGACGCCGACATCGACACCGTGCGCCGGCTCTACGCCGACTACGCCGCCGAGGCCCGCCGGCTCATCGACGCCCGGCTGCCCGTCCCCGCGCACTCCTACGTGCTGAAGTGCTCGCACGCCTTCAACATCCTCGACTCCCGGGGCGCGGTCTCTACCACCGAGCGGGCCACCTCCTTCGCGCAGATGCGTGGACTGTCGCGGGAGGTCGCGACGCTGTGGCGGGACCGTCGCGAGGAGCTCGGCCATCCCCTCGGGGCGGCTTCCCCGCCACCGGCCGCGGTGCCCGCCGCGGTGACCACCCGGGCCGAGGAGCCGGCCACCCTGCTGTTCGAGATCGGGACGGAGGAGCTCCCGGCGGCCGAGGTGACCCGGACCGTCGAGGCGGTGCGCGCCGGCCTCGTTGAGCGGCTGGCGGCCACCCGCCTCACGCACGGTGCGGTCCGGGTGCTGGGCACTCCCCGGCGCATCGTGGCGATCGTTGACGAGGTGGCGCCCCGGGAGCCGGACGTCGAGCGGGTCGTCCGCGGCCCGCGCGTCTCGGCCGCCTACGACGCCGCCGGCGCGCCGACGAAGGCCGCCGTCGGGTTCGCGCGTGGTCAGGGTGCGGATCCCGCCGGCCTCCAGGTCGTCACCCACCGCGGTGTCGAGCATGTCGCGCTCGTGCGCACCGAGGCCGGCCGGGACGCCGCCCGGGTGCTGGCCGGGGTGCTCGGTGAGCTGGTGGTGGGGCTGCGCGCGGAGCGCAACATGCGCTGGAACGATCCGACCTTGTCGTTCAGCCGGCCGGTGCGCTGGCTGCTCGCCCTGCTCGGCGAGACCGTGGTGCCGGTGACGGTGTCGACGCTCGCGGCCGGTCGGACCACCCGCGGCCACCGGCGGGCCGGCTCCCCGCCGCTGGACGTGCCGAGCGCGTCCGGCTACCCAGAACTGCTCGCTGCCCGGTCGATCCTGCTCGACCCGGTGGTTCGCCGCGAGCTCGTCGTCGAGGAGGCGGCCAAGCTCACCGCGGACTCCGGCGGTCACATCGACCTCGTCGCCGAGGCGGACGTGCTCACCGAGGTGGCGAACCTCGTCGAGTTCCCGTGCCCGATCCTCGGGTCCTTCGAGGAACGCTTTCTGGACCTGCCGGCGGAGATCCTCACCACCGTCATGCGCAAGCACCAGCGCTACCTGCCGGTGCGTGACGCCGCCGGGCGGCTGCTGCCGTCGTTCGTAGCCGTCGCCGATGGTAAGGTCGACCAAGCGCTGGTCCGCGCCGGCAACGAGGACGTCATCCGGGCCCGGTTCACCGACGCCGCGTTCTTCTACGACGCCGACATCACGGTGCCGCTCGAGACGTTCCGGGCGGAGCTCGCGAAGCTGACGTTCGAGCAGCGGCTCGGCTCCGTCGCGGACCGGGCCGACCGCATCGCGGCGCTGGCGCGTGACCTCGCCGAGGAGATCGACCTCGGTGAGGACGACCGGGCCACCCTGGACCGGGCGGCCGCGCTCGCCAAGTTCGATCTGGCCACCCAGATGGTCATCGAGCTGTCGAGCCTCGCCGGCACGATGGCGCGGGAGTATGCCCGCCGGGCCGGTGAGCCCGAGGCGGTCGCCGTCGCCCTCTTTGAGATGGAGCTGCCCCGCCGGGCCGGTGACCAGCTGCCCGATACCGCCCCCGGTGGCCTGCTGGCCCTCGCCGACCGGCTCGATCTGCTTGTCGGGCTGTTCGCGCTCGACGCGGCCCCCACGGGGAGTTCGGATCCGTTCGGGTTGCGCCGGGCCGCGCTCGGGGTCGCCGCGATCCTGGGCAGCCGGCCTGAGCTCGCCGGCCTCACCGTCACCGGCGCGCTGGCCCGCGCCGCCCGGCTCACCCCGGTGCCGGTGTCCGCCGAGGCGCTCGAGGCCGCCGAGACGTTTGTCCGTGGCCGCTACGTCCAGCAACTACTCGATACCGGAGTGGACCACCGCCTGGTCGGCGCGGTCGGGCCGCTCACCGGCACGCCGGCCCGCGCGGCCGCCACCTTGGTGACACTGCGGCAGCTCGTCCAGGGGGAGTCCGCACCCGCCGCCGGCTTCGCCGCCCTGGCCGCCGCGTTGCAGCGGGTCCGCCGGATCGTGCCGGCCGGGACCCCGGCGGTGCTCGACGCGCAGCGCCTCACCGAACCCGCCGAGATCGACCTGCTGGAGGTCGTGACGGCGCTCGTCCGGCGGCTCGCGTCCTCCGGCGCCGATTCGGCTGTCACCGCGGAGACGGCGGCCGGAGCGATCTCCCTTGATGAGCTGGTCGTCGCAGCCGGAGACCTGCCGGCCGCCGTCGACGCGTTCTTCGACGCGGTGATGGTGATGGCCGACGACCCGGCGGTGCGGGCGGCGCGGCTCGGTCTGCTGGCCTGGATCCGGGACCTGACGACCGGAGCTCTCGACTGGGAGGCTCTCGGCTCGCTGTCCGCCTCCGGTCGCTGATCATGGGCATTCTGGCTGCGCATACCGTTACCGCGGGTTAGCGTCTGGGTATCACTCCGGGGCGGAAGGGACGACCATGGCGCGCTACGTGTATGGCTTCCACCAGGGCAACAAGGACATGAAGGATCTTCTCGGTGGTAAGGGTGCGAACCTCGCCGAGATGACGAATCTCGGCCTGCCTGTCCCGCCCGGGTTCACTATCAGCACCCAGGCATGCCGGGAGTACCTTGCCGGCGGCGAACCGGTCGGGCTACGGGCGGAGATCGATCATCATCTTGCCACCCTGGAGACCGCCCGGGGACGGCGGCTCGGCCAGGCCGACGATCCGCTGCTGGTGTCGGTGCGTTCCGGCGCGAAGTTCTCCATGCCCGGGATGATGGACACCATTCTGAACATCGGCCTGACCGATCAGGCCGTCTTGGGCCTGGCCGAGCAGTCAGGTTCGCCGCGGTTCGCCTGGGACTCCTACCGCCGGCTGCTGGCCATGTTCGGCCGGACCGTCCTCGGCGTCGGCGAGCCGTCGTTCGACGCGGCCCTCGAGGCGGCGAAGCGGGCCAAGGGCACCAGTAGCGACCTCGACCTCGACGAGAACGACCTGCGGGCGCTCGTCGCGACCTACCAGCGGATCGTGCTCGAGCGCACCGGCCGCCCCTTCCCCCAGGATCCCCGCGAGCAGCTGGATCTCGCGATCCGAGCGGTGTTCGACTCCTGGAACGGGCCGCGGGCCCGGCTGTACCGCCGTACCGAGCGCATTCCGGACGATCTCGGGACGGCAGTGAGCGTCGTCGCGATGGTGTTCGGCAACCTTGGAACGGATTCGGGCACCGGGGTGGCCTTCACCCGGGATCCGGGCAGCGGCGAACCCGGCGTGTACGGAGACTATTTGCCCAATGCCCAGGGCGAGGATGTGGTGGCCGGGATCCGTAACCCGGTTCCCCTCGCCGAGCTGGAGCGGATCGACCCGGCATCCTTCACCGAACTGCGCGAGATCATGACGCGCCTGGAGAAGCACTACCGGGACCTGTGCGACATCGAGTTCACGATCGAACATGGCAGGTTGTGGATCCTGCAGACCCGCGTCGGCAAACGCACTGCCGCGGCGGCTTTCCGGATCGCCGCCATGCTCGCCGAAGGCGGTGTCATCGACGACGACGAGGCGCTGTGCCGGGTGAGCGGCGACCAGCTCGCCACCCTGATGTTCCCGCGCTTCGACGACACGGCCCGGCCCGCCCCGATCGCGACGGGAGTGAACGCCGCGCCCGGGGCGGCGGTGGGGGAGGCCGTCTTCGACGCCGCCGAGGCGGTGCGGGTGGCGGCCGAGGGCCGACCGGTCATCCTCGTCCGCCGCGAGACGAATCCCGATGACCTCGCGGGCATGCTCGCGGCGCGCGGAATCCTGACCTCCCGAGGCGGCCGGACGTCGCATGCCGCCGTCGTCGCCAGAGGATTGGGCCGGACCTGCGTGTGCGGGGCCGAGGAGATCGAGGTCGATCCCGCCGGTCGCCGCCTCACCACCGGGCGGGGCGTGGTCGTGCGGGAGGGGGACATCCTCTCCATCGACGGGACCATCGGCGCGGTATACCCCGGTTCCGTACCACTCGTCCCGTCACCAGTCGTCGAGTACTTCGAGGCCGGCCGTCCCGACCATCCCCGGCCGGGCGGGGACCTGGTCGCCGCCGTGGATCGGCTGATGCGGCACGCCGACCGGTCCCGCCGGCTGCGGGTCCGCGCGAATGCCGACACCGGGCCGGACGCCGCGCGGGCCCGCCGGTTCGGCGCCGCGGGCATCGGGCTGTGCCGCACCGAGCACATGTTCCTCGGGGATCGTCGTACCCTGGTCGAGCAGATGATCCTCGCGGGAACGCCGGCTGAGCGGACCGAGGCGCTCAGCCGGCTGCTTCCCCCGCAACGGGAGGATTTCGTCGAGATCTTCACCGCGATGGACGGTCTGCCCGTCACGGTCCGGCTGCTCGATCCGCCGTTGCACGAGTTCCTCCYGGACCTCACCGAGCTGTCCGTGTCGATCGCCGCCGCGGACGCCGCCGGAAGGCCGGTCGACGACGCCGACCGGGAGAGGCTGGCGGTCCTGCGCAGCATGCACGAGACCAACCCGATGCTGGGTCGCCGCGGCGTCCGACTCGCTCTCACCGTCCCGGGGCTGGTGGAACTGCAGGCGCGGGCGATCGCCGAGGCGCTGGTGCGCTGCCGCCGCGTAGGCGGTGATCCCCGTCCCGAGATCATGGTTCCGTTCATCTCCACCGCGACGGAGCTGGATGCCATCCGGGACCGGGTGCGCGGGGTGCTGGCCGAGGTCGGCACCGAGAGCGRCCTGGAGATCGACCTGCCGATCGGCACGATGATCGAGGTTCCGCGGGCGGCGCTCACCGCGGACCAGATCGCCCGCCGCGCCGAGTTCTTCTCGTTCGGCACCAACGACCTCACCCAGCTGCTCTGGGGTTTCTCCCGGGATGACGTCGAGGCATCGTTGCTGCCGCGCTACCTCGACCTCGGCATCCTCGCCGGGTCGCCGTTCGCGTCGGTGGACCGCGACGGGGTGGGCGCCCTGATGAGGACGGCGGTCCGGGCTGGGCGGGGCGCTCGGCCCGATCTCGGCCTCGGCGTCTGTGGCGAGCACGGCGGCGATCCCGATTCCGTGCACTTCTTCGCCGAACTCGGGCTCGACTACGTCTCCTGTTCGCCGTTCCGGGTGCCGGTGGCCCGGCTGSAGGCCGGGCGTGCCGCGGTTCTCGGCCGGTCGACGGTCGGGTGAGTTTCCGCCTGGCCCGTTTCCTGCCCTTTCCGGGCCGGGATCCCGATCGGGGCTGGGCGGATGAAGGGGGCAGTTGCCCTGTGATGTCGGTCGTGTGCCCATAGGGACGCTACTGTTCGTTCGTGTGGGCCTGTCCCGTCCTCGTCTCATCGTCAACCCGTTTCGCGTGACCTGGTACCGCGTGCCATGGTGGCGTTGGATGATGCGGGCGGTGGCGGCTGTCCTCCTCGGCATCATGGTTCTCGCCGTGGTGACGTTTCTGCAGGTCTGGTGGGTGGGCAGGGAGGATCACCGGCCCCGGTCCGACGTCCTCGTGGTGCTCGGTGCTTCGCAGTACGACGGGCGTCCCTCGGCGGTCCTCGCCGCCCGTCTCGACCACGTGCTGGAGCTCTACCGGGAGGGAATCGCCCCTCAGGTGATCACAGTCGGTGGGAAGCAGCCGGGCGACCGTTACACCGAGGGCGAGGCCAGTGCGACCTATCTGCGGCAGCGGGGTATCCCCCCGGATCGGGTGCTCGTCCTACCCGAGGGTTCGAACACGCTCGGGTCGCTGACCGCCGTAGCCGGGTTGATGAACTCGCGGCACTGACACACCGCCGTGCTGGTCACCGATCCCTGGCACAGCCTGCGTTCTCGGACGATGGCCCGTGACCTCGGTGTTGACGCCGTCACCTCCCCGGCCGACCGGGGGCCGGCCGTCCACGGCTTCGGCACGCAGGTCCGGTACATCATCCGCGAGGGGATCGGTTACCGGTGGTACCAGCTCTTCCGCCAGGCATCACCACCTTCGGCGACCACCCGGGCCGTCTGACACCGGGTCGACGTTCGTCGGCAGCAGCGGATACGAACCCGTGACGCCTCTGACATATCAAGGCCCGCTTCGGCCCTCTTTGCCGTCGGCCGCCGCTGATACGGTTCGGATCGCCGGGTGAGGGGGTAGTGCGACACGTGGTAGTGAGGCAAAGCGGCGGAGTCGGCTGCCCGCGGCGCGAGAGAACCCTCCGGAGATTACCTTCCGGGTGTGGAACGACACTGTAAGGAGACTGGTGTGGCAACTCCCGTATCCGAGAGCACGGTCGGGACGGCCGACCTGGAGACGGTTCGGGAACTCGCGCAGCAACTGCGGGTCGACTCGGTGCGCAGCAGCACCTCGGCGGGTTCCGGGCATCCCACCTCGTCGATGTCGGCCGCGGACGTGCTGGCGGTTCTCGTCGCGCGCCACCTTCGGTACGACTGGGACAACCCGGCGGACCCGGCGAACGATCATCTGATCTTTTCGAAGGGGCACGCATCCCCGCTGATCTACTCCATCTTCAAGGCGGTCGGGGTCGTCGGTGACGACGAGTTGATCAATGGTTACCGCCGTTTCGGTGAGCGGCTTCAGGGCCACCCGACGCCTGTCCTGCCGTGGGTCGACGTCGCGACCGGGTCGCTCGGGCAGGGCCTGCCCGACGGCGTGGGCGTCGCGCTCGCCGGTAAGTACCTGGACAAGGTGCCCTACCGGGTCTGGGTGATCTGCGGTGACAGCGAGATGGCGGAGGGCTCGGTCTGGGAGGCACTGGACAAGGCCTCCTACTACAACCTCTCCAACCTCATCGCGATCGTCGACGTCAACCGGCTCGGCCAGCGCGGCCCGACCGAGCTCGGC
>NZ_MRUJ01000047.1:0-39083 GCF_002099325.1 Frankia sp. KB5
TGGACCGCGACGGGGTGGGCGCCCTGATGAGGACGGCGGTCCGGGCTGGGCGGGGCGCTCGGCCCGATCTCGGCCTCGGCGTCTGTGGCGAGCACGGCGGCGATCCCGATTCCGTGCACTTCTTCGCCGAACTCGGGCTCGACTACGTCTCCTGTTCGCCGTTCCGGGTGCCGGTGGCCCGGCTGGAGGCCGGGCGTGCCGCGGTTCTCGGCCGGTCGACGGTCGGGTGAGTTTCCGCCTGGCCCGTTTCCTGCCCTTTCCGGGCCGGGATCCCGATCGGGGCTGGGCGGATGAAGGGGGCAGTTGCCCTGTGATGTCGGTCGTGTGCCCATAGGGACGCTACTGTTCGTTCGTGTGGGCCTGTCCCGTCCTCGTCTCATCGTCAACCCGTTTCGCGTGACCTGGTACCGCGTGCCATGGTGGCGTTGGATGATGCGGGCGGTGGCGGCTGTCCTCCTCGGCATCATGGTTCTCGCCGTGGTGACGTTTCTGCAGGTCTGGTGGGTGGGCAGGGAGGATCACCGGCCCCGGTCCGACGTCCTCGTGGTGCTCGGTGCTTCGCAGTACGACGGGCGTCCCTCGGCGGTCCTCGCCGCCCGTCTCGACCACGTGCTGGAGCTCTACCGGGAGGGAATCGCCCCTCAGGTGATCACAGTCGGTGGGAAGCAGCCGGGCGACCGTTACACCGAGGGCGAGGCCAGTGCGACCTATCTGCGGCAGCGGGGTATCCCCCCGGATCGGGTGCTCGTCCTACCCGAGGGTTCGAACACGCTCGGGTCGCTGACCGCCGTAGCCGGGTTGATGAACTCGCGGCACTGGCACACCGCCGTGCTGGTCACCGATCCCTGGCACAGCCTGCGTTCTCGGACGATGGCCCGTGACCTCGGTGTTGACGCCGTCACCTCCCCGGCCGACCGGGGGCCGGCCGTCCACGGCTTCGGCACGCAGGTCCGGTACATCATCCGCGAGGGGATCGGTTACCGGTGGTACCAGCTCTTCCGCCAGGCATCACCACCTTCGGCGACCACCCGGGCCGTCTGACACCGGGTCGACGTTCGTCGGCAGCAGCGGATACGAACCCGTGACGCCTCTGACATATCAAGGCCCGCTTCGGCCCTCTTTGCCGTCGGCCGCCGCTGATACGGTTCGGATCGCCGGGTGAGGGGGTAGTGCGACACGTGGTAGTGAGGCAAAGCGGCGGAGTCGGCTGCCCGCGGCGCGAGAGAACCCTCCGGAGATTACCTTCCGGGTGTGGAACGACACTGTAAGGAGACTGGTGTGGCAACTCCCGTATCCGAGAGCACGGTCGGGACGGCCGACCTGGAGACGGTTCGGGAACTCGCGCAGCAACTGCGGGTCGACTCGGTGCGCAGCAGCACCTCGGCGGGTTCCGGGCATCCCACCTCGTCGATGTCGGCCGCGGACGTGCTGGCGGTTCTCGTCGCGCGCCACCTTCGGTACGACTGGGACAACCCGGCGGACCCGGCGAACGATCATCTGATCTTTTCGAAGGGGCACGCATCCCCGCTGATCTACTCCATCTTCAAGGCGGTCGGGGTCGTCGGTGACGACGAGTTGATCAATGGTTACCGCCGTTTCGGTGAGCGGCTTCAGGGCCACCCGACGCCTGTCCTGCCGTGGGTCGACGTCGCGACCGGGTCGCTCGGGCAGGGCCTGCCCGACGGCGTGGGCGTCGCGCTCGCCGGTAAGTACCTGGACAAGGTGCCCTACCGGGTCTGGGTGATCTGCGGTGACAGCGAGATGGCGGAGGGCTCGGTCTGGGAGGCACTGGACAAGGCCTCCTACTACAACCTCTCCAACCTCATCGCGATCGTCGACGTCAACCGGCTCGGCCAGCGCGGCCCGACCGAGCTCGGCTGGGACCTCGACACCTACGCCAGGCGGGTGGAGTCCTTCGGCGCCCGCGCGGTCGTCGTTGACGGCCACGACATCGCCGCGATCGACGCGKTGCTCGCCGACGCCGAGGACGTCACCCGGCCGACCGTCATCCTCGCCCGCACCCGCAAGGGCGAGGGCTTCTCCGAGACCGCGGACGTCGAGGGCTGGCACGGCAAGCCGTTCCCCGCCGACATGGCCGACCGCGCCATCGCCGAGCTCGGCGGCCTGCGCGACCTGCGGGTTCGCGGTCCGGTGCCGCCCGCGGACCTCCCCCGACCGGCGCCGGTCGAGCGGCCCGTCATCACACTGCCCACCTACGATCTCGGCGCCAAGGTGGCGACTCGGCGCGCCTACGGCCAGGCGCTCGCCGCGCTCGGAGCCCGCACCGACGTGGTGGCGCTCGACGCGGAGGTCAGCAACTCGACCTACTCCGAGGACTTCGCCAAGATCTACCCGGACCGCTTCTTCGAGATCTTCATCGCCGAGCAGCAGCTCGTCGCGGCGGCGGTCGGGCTGTCGGTGCGTGGCTACGTGCCCTTCGCCTCCACGTTCGCGGCGTTCTTCTCCCGGGCCTACGACTTCATCCGGATGGCGGCGATCTCCCAGGCCGACATCCGGCTGTCCGGCAGCCACGCGGGAGTCGAGATCGGCGCCGACGGGCCGTCGCAGATGGCGCTCGAGGACATCGCCATGATGCGGGCGGTCGGCGGCTCGACGGTGCTCTACCCGAGCGATGCGACGTCCGCCGCGAAGCTCGTCGAGGCGATGGCGGATCTGCCCGGGGTCAGCTACCTGCGCACCACCCGTGGAGCCTACCCCGTGCTCTATGGCCCGGACGAGCCGTTTGCCCCCGGTGGTTCCAAGGTGCTCCGCCGATCGAATGCCGACACCGTCACGCTCATCGGTGCCGGTGTCACCCTGCACGAGTCGCTGGCCGCGGCGGACACCCTCGTGGCCGAGGGGATCGCGGCCCGCGTGATCGACCTGTATTCCGTGAAGCCGGTCGACGCGGCGACGCTCGCCGACGCCGCCCAGGCCACCGGCGGGCGCATCGTCGTCACCGAGGATCACTACCCGGAGGGTGGACTGGCCAGCGCGGTGCTGGAAGCGCTCAGCGACGGCGGCGTGCCGCTGTCGGTCCGTCATCTCGCGGTGCGGTCGCTGCCGGGTTCCGGGACGTCTCAGGAGCTCCTGGACGCGGCCGGCATCTCCGCGAGGCACATCGTCGAGGCCGCCCGCGACCTGCTGCGCTGACCCGTCCAGGGCCGGCGGCCGGCGGTCGAGAAGGCACGAGGCTGGGACATCCGGTGGGACCGGGGGAGATCCCCCCGGTCCCACCAGGCCGTCCCTCAGTCGTCTCCGGCTGGGGCGGGTGCTCCACCGAAGGTCATGTCGACCAGGGTGAGGTAGAGCCGGTCTGGACGCGGCAGGAACTGGATCTTGGAAAGCGCCTGGTCCTGGCCGGCGGACTCCACGACGAACTCGCCGTACCCGAGCAACCGGCCAAGCGGATCCCGGTTGTACGTGAGATCCGTGATCTTGGAAAGTGGCATCGTCTGGACCTTGCGGAAAAAGATCCCGGACACCTTCAGGAGCCGTTTGTCGGTGATCATAAGGTGYTCGAACTGCCAGTCGGCGACCCTCCACAGCATCCTCAAGATCATGAAGAGGGCGAAGTACCACAGCAGCGTGGTGATGATGCCGGCGTCGACGTCCTGCGAGGCGAACAGGATGTTCGCCACGAGCGCGAGCAGTACGGCCCCGACGGTCTGCAGGAAGATGGGCAGCAGGACCGCCCAGTGCAACCGCACCATCATCACCAGGCGTTCCTGGGATGCGAGGTACTTGGTGTCGCGCTGAGCCAGGTCCGGAAGCTGGAGTCTCACCACGCCGGCAGTGTCCCAGACATCAAGAGTGGCCGGGTAGCCATTACAGAGCGGTATCGGTTACGAACTGGGACACCCCGTTACCGACGGACTGCRGCCAGTCGAAGGCGCGGCCGACGATACTGGCCGCGCTGTTGGGCGCGGTCACCACGAAGAAGATGAGGAACGCGATCGCCCCATACCTAATGATCTTGTCCACGGCAGGCCTCCGGGCCGATTCGGGGAAGGGTGCGCACAAAGTATCGCCGCTGAGCTCGATGGAGGTCGCGGAATCGCGCCGATACTCTCAAACTCGTGGTCAGTGAGTGGTATGACACCTCGGACACGGCCCGTCGGATCGTGGAACGCCCGAAGGCCACACCGGCTCAGCGTCGTCCCTTCGCCCGGGACCGAGCCCGGGTGCTGCACTCCAGCGCGCTGCGCAGGCTGGCGGGAAAAACCCAGGTCGTGGGCCCGCTCGACGACGACTTCCCGCGTACCCGGCTGACCCACTCCCTGGAGACCGCCCAGGTGGGCCGGGAGCTCGCCGAGGAACTGGGAGCGGACCCCGACCTGGTCGAGGCGGCGTGCCTCGCGCATGATCTGGGTCATCCCCCTTTCGGGCATAACGGCGAGCTGGCGCTTGACGAGGCCGCAGCCGCCTGCGGTGGCTTCGAGGGCAACGCCCAGAGTCTGCGCGAGCTGACCAGGCTCGAAGTCAAGATCGTCGACTGTGACGGTCGCAGCGCGGGCCTGAACCTTACCCGGGCGACCCTGGACGCGGCGACGAAGTACCCGTGGCCGCGCCGCCCTGGGCCCCGGGCGGACAGCACGAAGTTCGGCGCCTACGCCGACGACCTGTCCGTGCTCCGCTGGGTCCGGGAGGGCGCACCGGCCGCCCGGCGCTGTATCGAGACGCAGATCATGGACTGGGCGGACGACGTGGCCTATTCGGTGCACGACCTCGAGGACGGGGTCGTTGCCGGACACATCGATCTGGCCGCCCTCGACGATTCCGGCCGCCGGGCGGAGCTCGCCGCCGCGACCRCCGTCCGCTACCCGGGGCCGTCCGCCGAGGCGGTGGCGGCCGCCCTGGGCACCCTGCGGTCCCAGCCCTGGTGGGTCCGCTCCGAGATCACCTCGGCCCGGGGCCAGGCCGCTCTGCGGGCGATGACCAGCGAGCTCATCGCCCGGTTCGCGCACAGCGCGGTCCGTGCCACCCGGGCGTGCCATCCCGACGGTCCGCTGTGGCGCTATGGCGCGGATCTGGTGGTGGATCCGGACACCGTGGCCGAGTGCGCGGCGCTCAAGGGGGTCACCGCCTGGTATGTGATGGAGCGGCCGGGTGCCCGCGCCCGGCAGTCCCGGCAGCGGGAGGTGGTCGCGGAGCTCGTGGCGATGCTCTCCCGGGGCGCGCCGGACGTGCTCGAGCCGTCGTTGCGCGCGGCCTACCGCATGGCCGCTGACGATGCGGCACGGCTACGGGTCGTCATCGACCAGGTGGCGCGTCTGACCGACGCCAGCGCCGAGCGGCGGTATGCGTTGCTGTGTGGACGACCGGCGCCGCGGGTCCTGTGAGCCACGAGTCCGGTGTGCGGGGGACCCGGTGCGAGAGGGGTTCGGTGCGTGCCGGATCCGTACGTGGTGGGTCCGTGTCCGCCGGATCCGTGCGTGGTGGGTTCGGTGGGTGTCCTCTGCTGGCCCGATGGCCCGACGGTGTTTCGGGTGTTCCCCCGTTCGGGGGGACACCCGCTCCCTCGGCTGGGGGAGCGAGCCGGCGCGCGGTCCGCGGCCCGACATCGCAGCTCGGCATGCACGTCACGGCCCCTGTCCCCAACATTCACGTGGCATGATCGGTACTGTCGTGCTTACGACACGTACCATCGCAGCGGTAGGACCGATGTGAGGGGCGCCGCGTCACTCGTCGACAGGCCGGGCAGGCCGGCGGGTGGTGGTCCTAGCATCGATCCGGCGGGAATGGACGTGGCAAACATATTGACGGGCACTCTGCCCCGGGCGAGCTACCTCTCGTTCGGGTACCCGCAGAGTCTCGACGCGGACTTGGGAGGGGCGGGTGGGGGGACGAATCCGTGACGCCGACGTCGCCCTGGTCCGGGAGCGCTCGCCGATTGCGGACGTCGTGGCCGAGCACGTACAACTGCGTCCGGCGGGGCGTAACGAGCTCGTCGGGCTGTGCCCGTTCCATGACGAGAAGTCACCCTCCTTCTACGTCAATGCGGCAACCGGCCTGTTCCACTGTTTCGGATGCCAGCAGGGTGGTGACGTCTACTCCTTCGTGCGGGAGATCGACGGGCTGACCTTCCGGGAGGCGGCGGAGCGCCTGGCGCGCCGGGCCGGGGTGGCGCTGACCTACGAGGGCGGTGGGACCACCGACCGTACGGTGTCCAGCCAGCGGCAGCGGCTGCTGGAGACGCACCGGGCGGCCGCCGAATTCTACGCCGAGCAGCTAGAGTCGCAGGCCTCCGCGCGCGCCGGCTGGGACTTCCTCGCTGCGCGGGGATTCGATCTCACCACGGCGGCGCGCTTCGAGGTCGGCTACGCCCCGACCGGCTGGGACACCCTCACTCGGCATCTGCTCGCCCGGCGCTTCACCGGCGAGGAGCTGGTGCTCGGGGGGCTGGCCAAACAGGGCGCCCGCGGGGGTCTGATCGACCGTTTCCATCATCGGCTGATGTGGCCGATCAGGGATCTCGCCGGTGAGGTGGTCGGCTTCGGTGGGAGGCGCCTCGCCGAGGACGACGCCCCGAACGCCGGGCCGAAGTACCTCAACACGCCGGACACGCCGTTGTTCAAGAAGGCGAACCTGCTCTACGGCGCCGATCTCGCCCGCCGTGACATCGCCCGCCGCTACCAGGTCGTGGTGGTCGAAGGCTATACCGACGTCATGGCCTGCCATCTCGCCGGGGTCACCACGGCCGTGGCGACCTGTGGCACCGCCTTCGGCTCCGAGCACGTCGCGGTGGTCCGCCGGCTGCTCATGGACTCCGACGAGCGTCGCGGTGAAGTGATTTTCACGTTCGACGGCGACGCGGCCGGGCAGAAGGCGGCGCTACGCGCCTTCGAGCACGAGGAGCGCTTCGCCACCCAGACCTTCGTGGCGGTGGARCCCTCCGGCCGCGACCCCTGCGAGCTGTGGATGAGCGGTGGCGACGGCGCCGTGCGGGATCTGGTGGCCAGCCGGGTGCCGCTGGTCGAGTTCGCGATCCGCGGGGTGCTCGACCGCTACGACCTCAACACCACCGAGGGCCGGCTCGCAGCCTTGGACGCCGCCGCGCCGCTGGTCAACCGGCTCAAGGACGCCGCGTTGCGGCACCGGTACGCGGTGAACCTGGACCGCTGGCTGGGTTTCCTCGACGAGCGGTTCGTGGTGGGCCGGGTGGCCGAGCACCGGTCGAGGCAGGGGGGCGAGCGGGCTGGTGCCCGTTCCGCGCCGATGCGCCGGCGCGGGGCGGGGGCCGATGACGCGGCGGTCATCGTGGAGCGTGAGGCGCTCAAGCTGGCCGTTCAGTATCCCGGGCTGGCGGGCCCGATGTTCGACACGCTGGGTCCGGAGATGTTCACTGTTCCCGCGCACCGTGCCGTCCGTGACCTCATCGCCGAGGCCGGTGGGGTGTGCGCGGGGCTGGCGAGGTCCGGTGAGGTCACCACCTGGGTGACCGAGCTGGCCGCGGCGGCTTCGGAGGAGGAGCTGCGACGCTTCGTCACTGCCCTTGCAGTGGAGAGGGTGCTGTGCGACCACGATGTGGATGATCGTTATGTCGACGAACAGATGTCGCGGGTACAGGAGTTGCATGTGACCCGTCGGATCACGGACCTGAAGTCGCGTGTGCAGCGGCTCAACGGGGTGACCGACGCCGAGGCCCTTCGCCGTGCGTTCGGCGAGCTGATCGCTTTGGAGCAGCACAAGCATCAACTCCGGGAGCGGGGCGTAGGTGCCGCGTAACCTGGGTCGATCCCGAGAAGGAAGTGACGAGATTCCGCCCATGAGTCCTACCGTCCTACCCCGCGAAGCCCAGGTGGACGAGGTCAAGGACCTCATCACCCGGGGCAAGGAGATCGGGTTCCTCACCACCGAGGATGTCACGGTCGCCATCCAGGCCGCGGAGCTGCCCCCGGAGCAGGCCGAGACGGTGCTGCAGGTGCTGAACGACGAGGGCATCGAGGTACTCGAGGCGGGAGGTGAGAGCCCCGACGAGGYGGATCTGCTGGCCCGCCGTCGCCGCGAGGAGGAGGAGCTCGCCCTCAAGGCGCCGACCTCCGACCCGGTGCGCATGTACCTCAAGGAGATCGGCAAGGTCCCCCTGCTCACCGCCGAGGAGGAGGTTGATCTTGCCAAGCGGATCGAGGCGGGGCTGTTCGCCTCCGAGAAGCTGGCGGTGGCCACCAAGAAAACTTCCCCGCAGATGCGGCGGGACCTCGAGGCCATCGAACGCGACGGGCAGATCGCCAAGCGCAAGCTGGTCGAGGCGAACCTGCGTCTCGTCGTCTCGATCGCCAAGCGGTACGTCGGGCGCGGCATGCTGTTCCTGGACCTCATCCAGGAGGGCAACCTCGGCCTGATCCGGGCGGTCGAGAAGTTCGACTACACCAAGGGCTACAAGTTCTCGACCTACGCCACCTGGTGGATCCGGCAGGCGATCACGCGGGCCATCGCCGACCAGGCACGCACCATCCGCATCCCGGTGCACATGGTCGAGACCATCAACAAGCTGATCCGCATCCAGCGGCAGCTCCTGCAGGACCTCGGCCGGGAGCCGAGTCCGGAGGAGATCGCCAAGGAGATGGATCTCACCCCGGACAAGGTGCGTGAGATCCTCAAGGTCTCACAGGAGCCGGTGTCGCTGGAGACCCCCATCGGTGAGGAGGAGGACTCCCACCTTGGCGACTTCATCGAGGACTGCGACGCCGTCGTCCCGGTCGACGCGGCCAGCTTCATCCTGCTTCAGGAGCAGCTCGACTCGGTCCTGCACACCCTGTCCGACCGGGAGAAGAAGGTCATCCAGCTGCGCTTCGGGCTCACTGACGGGCACCCGCGTACGTTGGAGGAGGTCGGGCGCGAGTTCGGGGTCACCCGGGAGCGCATCCGCCAGATCGAGTCGAAGACGCTGTCCAAGCTTCGGCATCCCTCCCGGTCGCAGAAGCTGCGCGACTACCTGGAGTAGGAGCGACCGGCAACCATTTCCGGCTGTTGGCCGCCGATAGCGTTATGGTTACCTCTGGTCGATATTTGATATTCGTAATCCGGATCCGGGAGTCACGCCGATCCGGTGGGAGCATCGGCCCGTGGCGCCCCCCGCCGGGTTCCGGTGCCCGTGGGCTGGACCGGGATGTCCCGGCCCTCRCTGGTCGGTAGCCGTCCGGTCAGGGYGGTGAAAACCGTGCGGAGGTAGTCGTCGGGCCGAGTGGCGGCCTCGGCCCACTCCGCGGCGCGCCGGCCGACGCGGGCCAGTCGCGCTCGGTCGGCGAGCATGCCGTGCAGGACGTCCGCCAGCGCCTGCGCCGACTCGTCCATCGGCGTCTGCCCGGTCACGCCGTCCTGGTAGGCGTCGTGGCTACCGCCTGAGGCGGGTCCGACCACCGCGCACCCGGCGAGCTGCGCCTCGAGCAGCACGATGCCGTAGCCCTCACCGCTGATCCGTGGCCCGCGCGAGCGGGTGCGGGTGCACAGCGCGAACAGGTCGGCGGTGGCGTAGAGGCGTGCCAACGCGTCGTCGGTCGGGGACTCGTGCAGCTCGGTGTCGGGGTGCGCGGACACCAGCTCATGCAGGGCCCCGGGTGCCGGGCCCTGCCCGGCGAACACCAGCCGGACCGGGCCGAGGGTGGCCCGGACGGACTCCACGGCCTCCAGCAGGACCCCCGCACCCTTGCCCACCCAGTCACTGAGCCGGAACACGCTCAGCATGGTCGGTACGGGGGACAACGGCCGGCGGCGGTTCGCCTCGGCCAGCAGGGTCGCCCGCCACGTCGGTGAGATGCCCGGCCGGAGGATGGGGGCCAGACCCAGCGTCGACAGCGCGCCGGCGCTGTAGGAACTGATCGTGACCGGGCGCAGGAGCGGGTCGGCGCGCAGGATCGCGCGGTCGGTGCGGCGCATGCCCCAGATGTCGGTGCCGTAGAGCAGCACCGGGCCGAGACGGGCCCGGGACAGTCGGAGGGCCGCCGCCGCGACAGGGATGAGGTTGGCGTGCCCGGCGACCACGCTGTCGGCCTGGCCGAAGCGGCGCGCCGCGGCGAGCGCGCGCGATGTGAAGCGCGCCCTGATCGCCGGGGTCAGCTCGACGCCTGGCTCCAGCATGTCGACCCGCAGGAGATCGGCCCCACCGGCCCGCAGTGTCTCCTCGATCGTCGAGAGATAACGCTCGATCCCGCCACCGAGGCCGCGGGAACTGCTCAGCAGTAGAACCCGGGCGGGTCGATCGGTGAGGGAGGCGGTCGGGGCGGTGGATCGACGCGAGATCTGCACGGAGAGTGATTTTAATGTCTCTCCAGGTGCTAGTCCTGTGCTGCGGAGCGTGTCATAGTAACGTTTCGAGTTCTCTTGACTGCCTGTAGCTTCTCCGATGATGGCGACAAGGGGTCGTGTATGGAAGCCGATCTGCGGTACCGCAACGGTGGTAACCCGCCTCTCCTCGATCTGATCGACATACCGGCGGGTAAGGCGCTGGATTGTGGGTGCGGAGCCGGGGACAACGCGCGGCTGCTGCGGGCCCGGGGCTGGCGGGTGACGGGGGTGACGATTGATCCGTCCGAGCGGGCCGCCGCCACGGCCGAGTGCGACCACGTCGAACTCGCTGATCTGAACGCCGGGCTGCCCTTCGTCCCCGACGGAAGTCACCAGCTCGTGCTGCTTTCCCACATCCTCGAGCACCTGGCGGATCCGGTGCCGTTGCTCGTAGAGGCCCGGCGGGCGCTGGCACCCGGCGGCCGGGTCCTGGTGGCGCTGCCGAACGTGCTGCACTACCGGCAGCGCGCACTGTTCCTGCGGGGTCGGTTTGAGTACACCGAGACCGGTCTCATGGACGCTACCCACCTGCGGTTCTACACTGTCAACTCGGCCCGGCGGCTGTTGGAGGACAACGGACTGCGCATCGTCGCCACCGCCACCACCGGTGGTCTGCCGTGGTGGCGCACCCGTGAGCTGCTCCCCGGGGAGCTGGTGCGGCGGTGGGATCGTCGCGTTCTGGACCGGTGGCCGAACATGTTCGGCTGGCAGGCGCTGTTCCTCGCGGCGCCACAGGTGACGCGCCGGACCGGCGCATCCGGCGTTGCCGTGGTGCGGCAACGGTCCGCGCCGTCTGGTGACCAGCCCGACTACGGCCAGCTTGTCCAGTGAGCGGCGCGCGGCTCGTCGTCACGTGCCTCTCCCGGCGGGGGAARCATCGAGAGACCGTCCAGCAGGCCGTGGAGGACGAGGGCCGAGGTCCGGGTGCCGTGCCCGAGGAGCATGTCCAGCGCGACGGCGCGGGGTAGCACGACGACCGCCGTCGCCAGAGCGATCAAGGCGGCCCGGGCTCGCCATCCGCGGACCCGGGCGAACCAGAGCCGGTTGCGCACCCCGTAGTAGGCGTCGCCATGCCGGGGGACGGTCGTGCTCCCGAWGCGCTGTGCACGGTGCGGACTGACCACGACGCTCCATCCGGCGTCCCGGACGCGGTAACAGAAGTCGACATCCTCGAACCCGAGGTAGTAACGGCCGTCCAGGGGGATCCGCCGCAGGCAGTCCGCCTTGACGAACATGATCGTGCCTGCGACCCAGTCGGCCTCCAGGGGGCGGTCGCCGGGGGGACGCCGGGCCTTCGGCGCAGCCAGGACCGGGCTTAGCCGCGCCGGGCCCGAGCGCCGACCGTCGTTGTCGACCAGTGTGGGCGCGACCACGCCGATGTTCGTCCCGGCCAGCAGATCCAGGCAGGCGCGCAGCGCCAGGTCCGGGATCCTGACGTGGTTGCCTATCAGGAGATAGGCCTGCGCGGCGGGGTAGCCGTGGCTGGCGAGCYGGAAGCCTCCGCCGAGACCGAGGTCGCGGGGCGGCAGGATCCAGGCGACCGAGGCCGGCAGGTGGTCGGGTCGGTCCGACCGGTCGTTCGCGACCACCGCCACCTGGGCGATGACGGGGCTGCCGTCGAGCCATCTCGCAAGCTCCACGGTCGGCCGGTGCGGACCCCAGTGGACAATCACCGCCACGGTCTTCATCGGACCCCCTGCGTCGCTCGGGTAGAGCATCCGGTCCGGCGGGCGACGAGCCTCCACGGCTCGGAATGAGTATCGAGGGTAACAGAAGTGCCTCTGCATGTAACGGTGAGTGAGGTTCGGGGTGCTGGTGTGACCCGCCGGCGTGGTCCCCGCGCCCATCCGGCCTGCCGGTCCGGTGGACTCCCGGCGGCACGCGCCGGCGAGGGGCCGGCGATACTGAGTGCTCCACGATTCGGTGTGCTCCACGATTCGGTCCAAACCATTCGCCGGCCATTGTGAAAGGTGTCCCCGCCACCGTCCTGCGCCGGGGTCCCGGATATATGCCGGGGACCGCCATGCCCGATGAGCTGGGGAATGTCGTGGTTTCCGGACATCGGACCGCATATAGAAAACCGTTTAGTCGTCTCGATGAGMTGAAGGTTGGGGATCCCTTCCCCGTCGAGGTGCGAGACCGTTACCACGCGTATCGCGTCACCGAATCTGAGGTGGTAGCGCCGACTCGGTTCGACGCCACCTGTCCGATGCCCGGAGAACCCGCTGAGGTGCCGGGCAAGGAGCTGATTACTGTACGATCTCCGCCCCTGGCGGGGATTTCCCGGAACGGACACGGTGTGGTCCCGGGCGGCAACGGTTTGGATTTCGCCGGTGCCCTTCACGGTGATTAGTGTTACCCGGCGGTTGGCCAACGACGGTGTCGGCGGCCACGGACCGAGCCGATGCCGGTGGAAAGTCGGGCATCGGATACCCTGCGAACTGGCGAACGTTACGCTCGGATAGCGCGGGGATAAACCAGGCGCGTGATGCCGGCGGCGGTGACGTCGTGGGCGGCCATCCTCGACCGGCTGCGGCGGCTCACCCAAGGACGCAGCTCACTCAAGGACATTGCGGGATCGGCTTCGGGGGAATTCGATGAATGGGCGGGATCGGATACGGCGTGGCTCGACGATCCGGCACGGCGGTGCGGGCCGCCCGTCGGGTAGCCGCCGATGGTTGCGCCACGAGGTCGAGGCGGGGATGGCTGTCCCCGGGAGCACGCGGACCGGCGATGTCGGTCCGCGTGCTCGTCCAGGTCATGGATGCGCTGCGGGCGGAGCGACGATGGTCCAGTCAGTTTTGTTCCGGTCGGTGTTGCCCCGGTCGATGCTGGTCCGGCCGGTCTCGGGGGTCGCCGCCCTGATGGGGGGTGCGCTGGGTCTGCTTCTGGGACTGCTCTGTCTCATCGGCGGATGGGGCGGGCCCGCGCCGTCGCCGGTCGCGTTGTCGTGCGTGGTGCTCGCGGCCGCGGCGTTGTCGATCGCGGTGGCGATCCTCGCCGCGGCGGTCTGGCCGGGTCCGAACGGTCCGGCCGACGCGAACGGTCTGGCCGGTTCGGCCGGACCGGACATCCAGCCGTGGGATCCCCGGGGAGGCGTGGGCCGTGCGTGGCCGCGGCGCGGCGTGGTGGATGAGCTGACCGGGCTGCCGGGCCGACGGTACTTCCTCGACGTCGCCAGCCGTTGTCTCACGGGTGGTGAGCACCGGGCGCGTGGCGCGACGTCCGTGTCGGTGCTGCTCATCGATCTCGATCGGATGCGTGATGTCAACGGGGCGCTCGGGCATGAGCATGGGGACCGCCTGCTTGCCACGGTGGGTTGCCGGCTACGCGGAGCGCTGCCCGGATCGGATCTGCTCGCCCGGGTGGACGGCAACGCGTTCGCCGTGCTGTTGCGCGGCGCCGATGTGGCCCGGGCCGAACAGGTCGCTCGGCGGTTGCGGGAGGTGCTGGAACTGCCCGTTCCACTCGCGGGAACTCCGGTGCGGCCCGAGGCGAGCGTGGGGATCGCCCATGCCCCCGAGCACGGCCGTGGCGCGCTGGAGCTCTTTCGTCACGCGGAGGAGGCGATGTACCTGGCGAAGGGGGGCCGTCACGGGCAGACCGTCTACGCCCGCGACCATCCACCGATCAACCGTGCCCRCCTGCTGCTGCGGGCCGAGGTGCGCCATGCGCTGGACTCCGGCCAGATCGAACTGAGTTACCAGCCCAAGGCGGATCTGCGCAGCGGTCGGATCAGCGGTGTGGAGGCCCTCGTCCGCTGGCGCCATCCGGTCGACGGCGTGCGGCAGCCCGACGCCTTCCTGGCGGAGATCGAACGTGCCGGGTTGATGCCGAAGCTCACCGTGCAGGTCCTCGACCAGGCCTTGGCCGACTGCGCGCGCTGGCACGGCCGGGGTGCCCCGCTCGCGGTGTCGGTGAACGTCCCCGCGTCGGTCATCGTCGACCGCGCCTTCGTCGGCGTGGTGCGGGCCGCGCTCGCCCGGCACCGGCTCCCGCCCTCGGCGCTTGTCATCGAGGTCACCGAGGACTCCCTCATCGTGGCGCGGGAGCTGGCGCAGGGAACCCTGGCGGGGCTGCGCCGGTTCGGTGTGCGGGTCAGCCTGGACGACTACGGCACCGGCTTCTGTTCGCTGTCGTACCTGCGCGAACTGCCGGCCGACGAGGTGAAGCTGGACCGGACCTTCCTGCGTGACCTCGACCGCRATCCGGCCGCGGCCGAGATCGTGCGGTCCACGGTCTCCCTGGCACATGCGCTGCGGTTACGGATTGTCGCCGAGGGGGTCGAAACGCAGCGTTCCTGGACCTCTCTCGCCGCCTGGCAGTGTGACGAGGTCCAGGGGTACTTTGTGTCACGTCCGATGGCGGGGGAACGAGTCGTCGGCTGGTTGCGGGAATGGGGCAGCAGGCTTGCCGTCCATCCCGGGACCGCGCCGCGCGCCGTGGCGGGACCGGTCGACACCTGCGCGGCACAGTCCCCGATCTCCCCAATCGTGGCACCGGCGGTCGAGGCCGTCGCGCCCACGCGGCCGTCAGCGGCGGGACCGGCAACCCGGCGGGYGGTCGGGCGCCGGGTGCCGGCCGACCTTGCGGCGTCCTGATGGCGGGCGATGGCGTGGCGGTCGCACCGGGCCCGTGAGGGCGGTCCGATTCGGGGGTCCGGGCGCCGTCGGCACCAGGACCCCGATGTCCCCGATGTCCGTGATTCCGGTGATCAGGGTTCGGGCCCATCCCGGCCGGCTGCGGCGTCCAGCCGTAGCGTGAGCGCGGCGACGGCGGCGATCTGCCGTGCGTCCTCGCCCAGGGCGCCGGCCACGATGCCCGCGCAGATGTCGCGGTACATGGCCGGGTAGCTGTCGAGCCGGTTGACTCGCCGCCGCCGCAGGATGTGGGACCCGGCCTCCGCGGTGTACTGCGAACCGTCGACGATGGTGGCCGTCACGCCGTTCGCGCGCAGCTGGGACTGTTCCCGCAGACCGTGCCGGCTGCCCCCGRCACTGGTCAGCACGAGCGAGAGGACCGCGTCGTTCTCCAGCTCGACGTACACCGTGAAGGTGTCCGTGCGGGAGCGGGCCACCGTGCTCCGGCGGACCGGCGCGAAGTCGTTGAGCCAGAGGAAGTGGTCGATCCAGTGGCAGCCGTTACTGACCAGCCGGGTGCGTGAGGACGGCCAGCGGTACCAGTGCCGGCGGGGAAGCGGTTCCTCGTACACCACGGCACTGTAGATCAGCGGCTCGTTGCCGTCGGCCAGGCGCAGGTCGGAGCGCAGCCAGGCGTTCATCGGGCTGTGGCGTCGCTGGAAGCAGGCGAACAGGCGCCCGCCGGCGTGAAGGAGTTTCACCAGCCGGCCGAGATCCTCCTCTGTGGTGACAACGGGCTTCTCGACGACGGCCACCGAGCCGAGCCGCAGCGCATCCCGGGCCAGCGGCGCGTGCGTGTGGTGGTAGCCCGCGATGAGGACGACGTCGGCCCGCTCCCCGTCCCGGAGCAGCGCCGCGGTGTCCCAGGAACATCGGTCCGGTCGCCGGGTGCCCAGCTGGACGGGGTCGATCTCATGCACACCGACGAGGTCGAGGTGATCACGGACGTGCGGGACGATCTGCGTCTTGGCATAGTGTCCCAACCCGAACAGGACAGCGGTGGGTCGTCCGGACGCGGATGGCGGGCCATAGCGCCGGGTGCTCTCCGTGATCGGACTGACCCCGGCGAGTGGACGATCCCCGGGGCGGGCCCCGGTCCACTCGGTTGCAAGCCAGGCGACGAGACGGTCGACGGCGCCGGGGTCCACCGGTGCTCCCGACATCGGGGACCAGCCGATGAGCGTGTCGTCCACGGCCGGGAACGCGGTCGCCGGCCGGGCCCGGTAGACGACCGCGGATCGCGGTGGCGGCGGATCGGGGCTGACGAAGCCGAGTGGGTCGGCGGGAGCGCCGGTGGGGCCGCCCGGCCCCACCGGGCGGACGAGGTCCTGATGCAGGACGACGCGTTCCATGCACGCCGGGTGGCAGGGGGCGACGAAAGCGACGGTCGTTCCCGTCGGCGAAGCCGCCCCGCTGACGGGTGGGACCGCCTCGATCAGGGTGCCCAGGCCCATGCCGAAGTAACGCTGGTTGCGGTCGCGTTCCCGCAGCCGGCTGGCCGTTTTGCGGGCGACCGCGCGGATGCCGAACTCGCGGGTGTAGGCGGCGAGGGCCCGGCTGCTGCCCGCCCTGACGAAGAACTGACCGTCCACGGGGAACAGCGTCACCCAGATGTCCGGGCGGATCCGGCAGTGGCCGGGCAGGGGGGTCTCGTCGAGGAAGCCGGCCAGCCACCGGTTCCCGATCAGGATGTTCATCCCGGTGCCGGGGTCCGGTCGACCGGGACATCCGCGAGGCCTGCCGGGCCTGCCGGGTCTGCGGGGTCCGTAGGCGTGACCGCCAGTCGTTCGTGACACGCCTCCGCCAGCAGGGCCATCGGCCGTGACAGCGTCTCTTCGATCATTCGCGCGCAGTTCTCGAACGCATCCCGACCGCCGTCGAGGGGGTCGGCCAGGTCGTCGAGGGCAGCCGGTAGCGCGTGGCCGGCGGCCCGGATCCGCCGGGCCGTGGCGGCGAGATACTCCCCGGCCGCCCGTGTCCCGCCCGGGGGGATGTCGGCGGGGCGGACTCCGGAGGTCACCCGTCCGAACTCGCGCAGGGTGAAGGTACGGCGCATGGCCCGTGGCACAAGGCCCACCACCGTCGAGCGGTGTGCGCGGGTCGCGCACAGCACCAGATCGCTGGCCTGGACCAGATCCGGTGTCAGCAACCTTGCCCGGAAGCCGGACGGGTCGAGCCCCCGCGATGTCAGGATCGCCGCGGCCTGGGGGTACATCGCCTCACCTGCCCGGGCGCATACTCCCGCGCTGCTCACCAGAAGGTCCCCGGCGGGGCTGGGTGGATGCCATCCCTCGGATGAGGACTCGTTACCCCCGGTCCCACCGGATGCCTGCGCGCCGGCCGCGCCGAGGCTGATCTGGTCCAGCGCGGCGCTGAACCGGGCGGCGGCGAGATGCTCGGCCAGGGGCGAGCGGCAGACGTTTCCGGTACACACCATCAGTACTGCCCACGGTCGTTGCCGCACTGCCACCCCTTCCTCCGTCATCCCTTTCCTCCTCTCTCCGCCGGGGTCGGCGGGGCGCGGACCAGCTCAGCGCGACCGCGAGGGCTCGCTCCGGCGCCAGTAGACGCAGGTCCAGTCGACTTCGATGATCGGCTCGGTCACCCCGTGGGCGGCCCGGTAGTCCTCGACTGCCGCCCGGCAGCCAGGAACGGCTCCATAGTCGTCAACGATGCAGAAGCCGCCGTCGGAGAGCTTCGGGTAGAGCGCCGTCAGCGCGTCGGTGGTGCTCTCGTACATGTCGCCGTCGAGGCGCAGGACCGCGAGGCGCTCGATGGGCGCGGTGGGCAGGGTGTCCCGGAACCAGCCGCGCAGGAAACGGACCTGATCGTCGAGCAGGCCGTAGCGGCGGAAGTTGTCCCGCACCTGCTCGAGGGACACCGACAGCTCCGCGTACTCGTGGTGGCGGTCGCCGGTGTCGGCGGCGTAGCGCCCCGGATTGGGCGCGGGCAGGCCGGCGAACGAGTCGGCGACCCAGACCGTGCGGTCGGGGACGCCGTAGGCGGCGAGCACCCCGCGCATGAGGATGCACGCGCCGCCCCGCCATACCCCGGTCTCGATGAAGTCGCCTGGGACGCCGTCGACGATGACTCGTTCGGCGCACTCCTGGAGGTTGCGCATCCGGCGGTCGCCGGTCATCGTGAGCGCCAGCCGTGGCCAGTCCCGGCCGTCGGTCCGGGCGCCCGGTGCGCTCCTCTTGACGATTTCCATTCCCTGGCTGCGGAAGGCTCGTACCAGCATCCTCTTCGCGCCGGTGCGCGGCTCCCACGCACCGCCGTCCCGACCATCCCAGAGAGAGCAGGTCAGCGTCGCGCGAAGCAGATCGAGGTACCGCACCGAGGTATCGGAAAGATCGTGACGGGCGACGGTCGGGTCGTGCGGGGCGACGGTCGGCGTCGTGGTCATCGTGGCTCCTGATGAGAGGGGTGAGCGCGGAAAGGGGATGGGACCGTGGGCCGTCAGGCTCCGTTCGCTGTCGGGTGAGGCGCCGTCCAGGGGGACGCTGTCGGGTGAGGCGCCTGCCGCGCGGGCGAGCAGGCGGGTACTGGCCAGGTGCAGCGACACGGCCGAGGCGGTGTAGGTGATCCCCGACACCGCGGCCACGATCGGCAGGCGGCCGTCGTGCAGCGCCGCCGCGAGGCCGAGCACGGTCGACAGCGCGACCGGGACCTGGATGGCAAGCACCGTGCGGGCGGCACGGAACCCGAGCAGCACATGGGTGAGCAGGTAGTCGACGGACTGCGRGATGGTCGCCAGCACGAGGACCTGGGCGGCCGGGGCGGCGGGGGCGAACCGCGTGCCGTAGACGATGCGGATGGCCGTCGGCGTGACGAGGGCGATCGTGCCCGCCACCGCGGCGGCGAGGGCGACGGTGGCGATGACCGCGCGGCGCACCACCCGGGCCCGCTGCCGGGGATCGACCAGGGTGCGGAGCCGGCTGAACATCACCATGCCGGTCGCCTGGCAGACGGTCGTGCAGGCGCCGGCGACAGCGACGGCGACGGCGTAGAAGGCCACCTGCTCGGCGGCCAGGAAGGTGGCGACGAGCAGCATGTCCAGCTTGTAGATGAGCTGGGCCCCGACGACGGTGCCGTAGGCCCCCAGGGCGGACCGCATGAAACGGCGCCGGGGCAGCAGGCGTCCCGGCCGCGCGAGGGCGGGAAGGCCGCCGAGCACCGCCACGTGGTACCCGAGTGGGGGTAGCAGGGCCGTCACGCCGAGGGTCAGCATCCACAAGCCTGGATCGCGGACTCCCCTGCCGGCGAGCGCGGCGAACGCGGCCAGTGTCGCCGCCGCCGGTAGCAACCGGACGAGCTGGAACTCGCCGGTCATCCGACCGCGGCGCTGCGCGAGCCCGGCGGCGTTGGAGGCGGCCACGGCCGCGGCGGTGAAGCAGGTCGCGCCCAGCACGGCGACGGCGTCCCAGGCGGCTCCCCGCCCGGCTCCCGTGCCGCCCGAACGGCCCGGGCCCACAGTGATCAGCATCGGCACCACGGTGAACAGCACCGCGGCGAGCAGCGCCGACGCGACGGTCTGGGTGAGCAGCGGGCCGAGCAGCGCGCGGTCCTCACCGTCATCGGTGACCAGCGTCTGGGAAACACCCAGGGCGAACACCATCGCGAGCATGCCCGCCCAGGTCTGCAGCGCGACGAACTCGCCGCGGGCCACCGGCCCCAGAGCGCGGGCGGCCAGGACGCCGGTCGCGGTCCCGACGACCAGCGTGCCCGCGTTGCCGGCGAGTACGGCGACGGTGGAGCGGGGAAGCCGGCTCGCGAGCGGGCCGGTCATGACGGCCCGGCGGCTGACGGCTCTGGTCATCCGCGCCGAGCGGTGTCGCGCACATGGGCAACGGCGCGCAGGAAGCCGTCCACGGACGCGGCGAGCTCGATGTCGCCGATCACCTTCTCCGACTCCTGGGCCATCCTGGCCAGGACGTCGGGGCGCGCGCGCAGCTCCCCGAGGATCCGTGCGAGCGCGTCCACATCGCCGACCGGGTGAACCCGGCCGTTGCGGCCGGGACGGACGTCGTCGGTCGGGCCGGTGGAGCCCACCCGGTCGCTGACCACCACCGGCAGGCCGCAGAGCACCGCCTCCTTGACCGCCAGCGGATGCGGATCCCGCTCGGCGGGGTGCAGGTAGAGGTCGCTGGCCGCGTACAGGCGGGGGAGCCGTTCCTGGTCGGCGAATCCGACCATCCGCAACGCGCCGCCGAGCTCGGCGGCCACCGCATCGAGAGTGGCGCGCAGCACTCCGTCCCCAGCCATGATCACGATGATTTCCCGGTCGACCGGACCCCGGGGCGTGCGGGTGAGGATGCGCAGTGCGTCCGCGATGTCGAGGGGGCGCTTCCGAGAGATCATCTTTCCGGCGAACAAGGCGACAAGGGCGTCCGGGGCGATGCCCAGCTCGGCGCGGATCGCCGTTCGATGCTTGTCCCGATGCGCCAGTACGGCCCGCAGCGCCGTCTCATCGGTGGGATACGGCGTGCGGAACATGCGGGTGGCGGGGACTCCATAGTGGGCCAGGTACGCCTCGTTGTTGTCGCCGATCGTGAGGAATGCGCTCACTGAACGCATCAGGTGGGGCAGCGTGAGCCGTTTGACGGCGCGGACGGCTGGGGTTCGCTGGCCGAGGAGCTCGCTGTCACTGATCATGAGGGCGGGTACGCCTCGTCGCCGGCACCAGGCGAGCGCCGCGAGGGAATGGGCGTACCGGTATCCGTAGACGAGCACGCATGCGGGGCGCAGTCGGTCCAGGGCCGCCCAGGTCCGGGTAACCATCTGCCGGGTGACGTCGGGCTGCCGCCAGCCAGGGCGCAGCGGCAGGTCCGCGATGAACTCGTGGTGATAACCGGTTACGACGTCCGATTTCCACTGCACGTCGAGGCCGAAATCCGCGTCGAAGTAGCGTTCCAGGCCCGATCGGGACAGGAAGAGCACCCGAAGATCCACCTCGTGTTCGGTCAACGCCCGGTACAGCGGCGCGAAATGCTGGATCGCGTGCGATACGACGACTGCCACCGTCGTCGACCTGGGGACGGAGGTCATGAGCCGGCTGTTCCTCCTCGCAATGACCGCTGATCGGACCGGGTGGGCCGTGCGCCAGTACGAATCGATCCGACTCTGTCACTCAAAGTATTAATCGAGCAACTGTCTGTAGATGCGTGTCGTGGGTCGCGGATCGCGGGTGCCGAGTGGCGGTGGGGCCTGAGTGGCGGTGGGGCCTGAGTGGCGGTGGGGCCTGAGTGGCGGTGGGTGGCGGTTGCGGCGTCATCGGGTGGAGACACGCGGGTTCCCCGCCGTGGTCGTCCTCCTTCTATCACTGTCAGTGATAGAAGGGGGGCTGTCCGAGGGGCGCGCAGTGTCGTTGTCGACCGATGGCGGTACGTGACGCCCATGGCCCGGCTTTCCTTACTCACGGGTGGTGGTTGGAGTGACCAGGCGGGTCGTCGTCGCCGGCGGGGCCGGCTTCCTCGGAAGCCATCTCTGTGACCGCCTGCTGGCTCGGGGTGCCGAGGTGATCTGCGTCGACAACTTCCTCACCGGCCGGCCGGGCAACATCGACCATCTTCGGAGGCATGGCGGGTTCCGCCTGCTGCGGCGGGACGTGACCGAGCCGATCGACGTCACTGGCCCGGTCGACGCCGTGCTGAACTTCGCCTCCCCCGCGTCCCCGGTGGACTATCGGGCCCTGCCCCTGGAGACTCTGTCGGTCGGTGCGTCGGGTACCGCGAACCTGCTGGATCTGGCATATCGCAAGAACGCCCGGTTCCTTCTGGCCTCCACCTCGGAGGTCTATGGCGACCCCCGGGTCCACCCCCAGCCGGAGGAGTACTGGGGCCACGTCAATCCGATCGGTCCGAGGAGCATGTACGACGAGGCCAAGCGCTTCGCCGAGGCGTTGACCACCGCCCACCGCGCCACCCACGGCACGTCCACCGGGATCATCCGGATCTTCAACACCTATGGGCCGAGGATGCGCGCCGACGACGGGCGTGCCATCCCGACCTTCATTGCGCAGGCCCTGCGTGGCCAAGCCGTCACCGTTGCGGGCGAGGGTCGCCAGACCCGGTCGCTGTGCTACGTCGACGATCTGGTGGAGGGGGTCGTGCGCATGCTGGACAGCGACCTTCCCGGTCCGGTGAATCTCGGCAGTCCCCAGGAGATGACGATCATTGATGCGGCGCGGCTYGTCGTGGAGGTATGCGGGGCTGACGTCCCGATCACCTTCGTTCCGCGACCGCAGGACGATCCCACCGTGCGCTGCCCCGACATCACGCTGGCGCGGGAGGCGCTTGGATGGCGACCCCTGGTGGACGTACGGGACGGGCTTGCCCGCACCGTGGCCTGGTTCCACGGACGTGTCGAGCGGCCGCGGTCCCCGTGGCTGGTGCCCCGTCAGGAGCCGCCGGCAGGCTCGGACGTGCTGGGCGGTGACCGCGACGGGTTCACCGTGCGGACTGGTGAACCGGGGCTGGCGGTCAAGGTGGGTGAGGACGACGCGACGGATTCGTGACCTCAATCCATTGCTCTTTGTAAGACGTCGACTACTTTAAGTATGTGACCCAGGATGGCTCTGGAAACCTCGCGGCGATCTCCGGGCATCGTGCCGGTCCGCTGCGCTGGCGGCTGGCGGGACGTCTGGCCGCGGGCCTTCCCAGCCTGCGCGGTCGTGGCTGGCCGACCCGATGGATGCAGGACCCTGCGAACACCTACAGCGGTCCCCGCTATCGGCCACCAGCGCTCGCGCCGGTGTTCGACGCGGTTCTGCGCCCCGGTGACTGTTGCTATGACGTCGCTGCTGGCCTCGGGATCTACACCCTGTGGGCGGCCGGGGTAGTGGGAGCGGCCGGCGAGGTGCATGCCTTCGAGGAAGCACCGCGCACCGGGGCGACGCTCGCGGCACTGGTCGAGCGCAACCGGCTCTCGAGTGTCCACCTGTCCAGTGCCGCGGTGGGTGCCAGTGCCGCGGTGGGTGCCAGTGCCGCGGTGGGCGTCGCGCCCATCCCGGGCGCGACGCCCATCACCCTCGATGCCCACGCCGCGCGGCACCGACCGCCCGCCCTGGTCAGGATCGGTGGTGAGGCCGAGAGCCTCGACGTGCTGCGCGGCGCCGGTGAGCTCCTACGGGCGCATCGGCCGGCCCTCCTGCTGGCGATGCCGCCCCGCCCCGCCCGCCGCGGCGGAGACCGTTCCGGCGAGAACAGCCACCGCGGCGAAGGGGATCGGCGGGCTGCCGGGGAGAATCCCGGTGAGCTGGTCTCGCTGCTGGCCGCCGCCGGCTACCGGATCCTCAATCTGAGCCGGCGCGGGCTGACCGGGCAGGGCGTCTTCTCGCCGAACGTGCTCGCGCTCCACGACGGCTGGGAGCGTTTCGAACAGGTCGCCGTCACCCTGCGGCGTACGCCGCTGCCCCGCGACCGGACGGCGTGAGGTTCGGGCATGCCTGATCTTCTCTGTTGGCGAACTCTCTGCTGGCGGACGTCCCGGGCCGCCTGCCCGCTCGCGGGATGTCCGCGGCGCCACTCAGGTACGCCTGCCGGCGACGCCTCGCCGATCCCCTCGGGTGCGCCGTGGTGATCGCCCCGGCCGTGCCGGGTGGGAGGGTTGCCCACGCCGTCCGCCGTCCGCCGCTGCTGTGGCTGATGATCGTGATGGTCGGCGTGGTGCCGTGGTTCGTCGAGGCGCTCCGGCTGCCGTCCGAGCCCGACCGGGTGGTCCTGCGCTCGGTGGCGTTCACGTTCGAATGCCTCGCCGCGCTGCTCCTGGTCGGTGCGCGAGCGGGGCGTGGTTACGGGCTGGGGTTGTTCCGTCTCGGCCCCTGGTACCTGCTGTGGACCGGGATGTCGTTCGGGCTGGTGTCACTGGTCTGGCACACCCCCCAGCTGGACACTCCGCAGATCCATCTCGACGGCGTGCTGCGGGCACTCGCCCTGGCGAGCCTCGCCCTGCCGCTGTGGACCTGCGGATACCTGCTCGGCCCGGGCCGGCTGGTGACGCGCGCGGCCACCCGGTTTGCCACCGCGGCGGCGCCCGGGACCGGTACCCGGCTGCGCGACCGGAGCGTGCTGTGGATCCTGTGCGGGATCTCGGTGGCGGCCCGGGTCCTGCAGATTCTCCTGGGCCAGTATGCCTACCTGGGCGACGCGTCCCAGAAGGTCTCCGAGGCGAGTGCCTACGCCCAGCCGCTCACCCTGCTCGGCGGCCTCGGGATGTCCGCCCTGCTCATCGCCGCCGTCGATCTGGCCCGGGGCAGGGAAGACGGGGGCGGGGGGCGTCGGCGGACCTTCGTCGCCCTGCTGTCCGTCGAGATCCTCTTCGCTGTCGCCAGCGGGATGAAGGGGGTGTTCGCGACCAGCGTGTGGGGAGTGCTGATCGCGTTCTCCGTCGCCCGCGGCCGGCTTCCGATGCGGTGGATCGTCGCGGCCGCCGCCATCTTCGTCCTCGTGCTGATTCCCTACAACGCCTCCTACCGGGCCCAGGTACGCGGCCAGAGCCACACCATGGACGCTCGGTCGGCGGTGTCCATGGCGCCGACCGTGCTGGKCCGGACGCTGTCCGGGGACGCCCCCGCGGGGGAAGGCCCCGGGGAGTCACCGTTGGAGTACCTGACCTCGCGGATGCGAGGCATCGACAGTCTGGCCATCGTCGTCCAGCTGTCTCCCGACATCGTTCCCTACCGGGACATCAACGAGCTGTTCCTGGCTCCCGTCCTGACCGCCGTGCCCCGGGCGGTCTGGCCCGACAAACCGATCAGGGCCACCGGCTACGAGTTCAAACAGCAGTACCTCTCGGGGAACGCCCGGATCTACTCCGCGGCCGCTGTCTCCCCCCAGGCCGACCTCTATCTGCACGGGGGCTTGCTTCCCCTGCTGGTCGGCATGGCACTACTGGGCGCCGGTTTCCGACTGATCGACGAGGCGTGGGACCCGATGAAGGATCTACGCTACATCGTGATCTTCGTTCCGCTCTTCCTCCAACTGGTCAACTCCGAGAGCAGCGTGGGGGACCTCCTCGCGGCGTTGCCCATCCAGCTGGCCGTRCTGTTCCTGACGGCACGCTTCGCCTACGGTGGCGCCCGGCCCGCAACGAAGGGAAAAAATCTTGCTTATGGACGCCAGTGATGTTCTTTACCGAACCAAGATCTCGATCGCCGGTGCCCTGACGTCCCCGGCGGTGGGAACGGTCATCGCGGCGGCCACCCGCAACCGGGTCCCCAACCACGGGCTGCGTTTCGACGTGGCTGACCGCGACTTCACCCCGCAGGCGCGGGCGGCGCTGTTCTGGCGGCTGTACGAAGGGGCCGAGATCCGGATGATCCGCCGTCATCTCACGACCTCGGGCACCGTCGTGGAACTTGGTGCGAGTCTGGGCATCACCAGCGCGCATATCGCCTCGCGGCTGGCACCCGGCTCGCGGCTGGTGTGTGTGGAGGCCAATCCCCACCTCATCGAGGGCCTCACGCGACGCCTGGCCGCGTACGCCGGGCACATCACCCTGGACGTGGAGAACAGGGCGATCACGCAGGCCGTGGGTCCGGTGGCGTTCGCCCTCGTCGGGAACAACCTCGGTTCCCGGTTGTGGGACGACGCGTCACGGCGGACCGTCACCATTCCGGCGGCCACGCTTCGGGACCTGCTGGTACGCAAGAGGATCGCTGAGTTCGACCTCGTCAGCGACATCGAGGGTGCGGAGGCGTCGTTTCTGCTGGGGGATCCGGGCGCGCTGGACCGGTGCCGTCGAGCGGTGTTCGAGATGCACGACACGACCTTCGAGGGACGGCCCGTCACCGCGGCGGACCTGCTCGACGCCGCGCGTGGACTGGGCTTCCAGGTGGTCGACCGCCACGGAGTGGTGGTCACGCTCAGCCGGGACGGGTGAGCTCCCCCGTGCCGGCAGCCTTCTCCCGCCGGTCGACTCCCCCCGCGGGGTCCGACGGACCGATCGGCCGGTCCTGGGCCGGGCGAGGACGCGGGACGGAGCGGGCCTCGCGTGTCCACGTACTCCACCGGGACGCCCGGGGTTCCCCGGGCAGGGTCTGGTCGATGTCGGGGATGCGGGCGAGACCGTCCACGACGCCGCGCAGGCCGCAGTGGACGCGGACGATTCCGCGCCGGCGCACCAGCTCGGACACGGCGACCCGGGGCAGCACCGCCAGGAGCAGCCAGGCGGTCACCAGCGCCACCTGCCGCGGGCGGCCGTGGATGCGGGCGAACCACAGCCGGTTGCGCACCGTGTAGTAGGTGTAGCCGTTGCCGGGTACCGTCCCCCCACCGGTGTGCCAGGCCTGGGCCGGACTGACGAGGACACGCCACCCGGCCGCCCGAGCGCGCTGGCAGAGATCCACGTCCTCGTAGTACAGGAAGTACCGAACGGCCATCGGCACCTGCCGATGACACTCGGCCTTGACAAAGGTGATCGCGCCGGTGACCCACGGCACGTCATCGGCGTGGTCCGTGGGGGTCCGGCGGGCGCGCGGCACGGTGAAGACGCGGGTGAGCCCGGCGAAGCCCGGATGCAGACCGTCGGCGTTGACCAGAGTGGGTCCGACGATGCCCACGCCCGGGCGGGACAGTAGTTCCAGACAGGCGTCGACGGTGGCCGGCACGAGCTGGACGTCATTGTTGAGCAGGAGATAGCAGTCGGTGGCCGGATAGGCGTCACACGCGTGCCGGAAGCCGCCGCCGAAACCGAGGTTGCCGGGGGGGACGAGCCAGGCCGTCTCCTCCCCGAGGCCGTCGGGTCGTCCTCGCAGGTCGTTCGCCACCACGACGACCTCGCTGATCTGAGGCATCGCCGCCAGCTGCGCGGCCAGATCCATCGTCGGCCCGGTCGGCCCCCAGTGGACGATGACCGCCGTGGTCCTCATGCGCGCACCAGGGGCTCGGGAACCTGCCCGGACGCGGGTCGCGGAGTGGAGGGCGGGACGTCTGGCACGGCCAACGTGGACCAGGGTGCCGCCGTCAGGGGCCGCCGGGCCGGCGGCGGAACCTCCGCGTCGACGATGCGGTACCCGTGCCCGCGCAGCAGGTCGCCGACGGCCTCGGCGTTGCGTCCGGTGACCTCGCAGATCACGGTCGGGCGGATGTCGCCCAGAAGCCGGCGCCCACCGCTGAGGACCGCGTGCTCGGCCCCCTCCACGTCGATTTTCACGACGTCCGGTGCCGGGAAATGGGTGAGCAGGCCGTCCAGGGTGAAGGTCGGCACGAGCTGTGCCGCGCGGGTGCCGCCGGTCTGGCTGCTGCCGAATCCGTCCAGATGGCTGGTCGCGCGGTTGCGACTCGCGATGTGGAACGTGCTGATCCCCGGGGCCGCACCGACCGCGGCGGGCAGGATCTTCACCGTGGCGCGGCCATCGGTGGCCGATGATCCGCCGTGGCGTGGTGACCGTGTCTGCGACCGGCGCAACATCCCGACCAGCCAGGTGTCGGGCTCGACCGCGACGACTGTGCCGGACGACGTCGCGGCGGACGCGGCGGCGAAGGCGAACAGTCCCACGTTCGCGCCGATGTCCCAGACCACGTGGCCGGGGCGCACGACCTCGCCGACCAGGTCGGTCAGGACCGGATCGACGGCGGCGAGACTGGGGCGCAGATACTTCAGACCCGCCTCGGAAGAGACGTAGATGCGCGTCGCCTGGAAGGGAGGCGGCAGGCGGCGGGCCACCACCAGATGGTGGGTGAGCCGTTCCGCGAGAGGGCGTAGGACGGACAGGGTCGGCACGGTGTTCTCCCGTCGGGAAGTTTGTTCGGTTTCGTGGTGATTCGGTGCGACCGGGGCGGGTCAGGTCCGGGTGTGCGTCAGAGGCGGGCGGGCGACGATTCCGTGTCGCCGGAGCGCAGGTTGCCGGAGCGCGGGCCGCCGGAGCGGACTTCGTGGACGACCGTGGTGCGTACCGCGACAGGCAGCTCGGCATCGATCACGTACGCGGCGGTGTACGCCGGCACCGTACGGCTCCATCCGACCGCCCGGCGGGTGGAGCGCACCACCCACCGCCCCGGTCCGCCGGCCCGCAGGACCAGCCGCCCCTGGGAGGTGGTCACCGTGAGCGCATCCGTGGCCCCGCTCCGGGTGGCCGCGTTCCGGCTGGTCCCGATCGAGGTGGTCCCGATCGAGGTGGTACTGGTTCGCCTGGTATCGGCCGCCGCGGCGGTGACGGRCACCCCGGGGGCGAAGTGGAACAGCACCTCGACGTGGTGGCGGCCCTCCCCGGTGATCCGATCGTCGACGGACAACCCACTCGGGTCGAGTCGCCACGTCCGCCAGTGCACGGGTCGCCCGGGAAGGTGGCGGTAGCCGTCATGGCCGGCGGCCAACGTCGCCACGTTTTCGTGGTGGCACATCGTGACAAGAGTGGGACGGGCCCGGCGGCCCGCCCGGAACGCGCCCCAGACCTCGGTCGAGTCGGCGTGATCGACGATGACGGTCGAGTGGGCGGCGGTACCGCGTTCGGCGTCCCGATCCGGTCCGGGGGCGTAGGTCGAGGTCCCGGTATCCACCAGGAGCGGCCGGCCGTCGTGCCAGAGCAGAAACGCGAGGGTGTCGGCGTGGGCGTGGGCCGGAAGGTCCTCGGGACAGGGCAGGCCCACGTCGGCGAGCAGATGCCACGGTCCAGCCGTCAGCACGGCGAGACCGCTGTCGACCAGCAGAAGGGCGTCGGCCCGGTCAGATGCGGGCGTCCGCGGACGGGGCACGGTCCCCACGGTCGACTGCGACGTCGAGGTGGGCATCTCGGCCAGGCGCGGTGCCGGGATCGGAACGGGACCCGGACCCTGGACTGCGATCGGCGTCGGTCTTACCGGAGCCGGGAGAAGCAGCCGCAGGGCCTCGGCGGGCACCGCGAACCCGTCGTTGAGCGTGGGAACCACGCCGTCCGGTCCGAGTACGGCCGTCAGCCAGGCCCGCATCCTGCCGGCCGCGTCGAGCAGGGCGCCGGACACCACGTGGCCCGCCGCGGTGAGCAGCCCGGCGACGTCGTCGAGGTCGGCCAGCACCTGACAGTGATAGGTGGGGGAGCGCTCGTAGTGTCCACCGTCGCTGAGGACCTGCCGATCGAGCTCGCGCAGCAGCGCGTCGACCCATCGTCGGCGGCCGCGGGCGTCGTCATCGGCGACCGCCAGCCCGATCAGCGCCTTGTAGTTCTTCAGCAGGTGGTTCCCGCCGACGTCGGTCTCCAGATGAGTGCGCAGGAAGGACCGGCAGACGCCGAGGTCGGCGAGGACCGCCATCTCGGCGGGCGTTCCCCGCGCGAGCCGGGGCCACAAGGCACACAGCGTCCAGGCCCGGAGTGACACGACGTAGGGCGACCAGGCAACCGGATCGCCCAGGGCCACCGAGGTCCGCCAGGCCAGATACAGCCGGGCGAACATCGCGGGCCCCTGGACAGCCTCGGTGGTGAATGCCCATGCCCAGTCCCAGTAGTGCAGATGGTAGCGCCACAGCAGCGGAGCGTCGGCCTGCCTCCAGTCCCATCGGGCGGGGGCCGCGGCGGCGCCGGCCCCCGCGGGGGTGCCGGTCGTGGGGGTGGGGGGTACGGGGGTTCCAGTAGCGGGAGTGTTGGAGTCCCGGGGACACAGATCGCGGGAGTGACCGAGCAGGGTTAGGCGGCCCGCGACGATCTCGTCGAACATCGGCCGAGCCGGCGGGCATCTGCCGTCGAACGGCAGGAACCCGATCGGCCAGGATTCCGCTGGCGGCCTGCCGCGCAGCAGCATCTCGCCCAGGCCCGGGTGGCGACTCAGGACGGCCCGTTGCCCGCGCAGCCGGACACGGGCACCGAGCTGGACCGGTCGCAGTCCCGCGGTGGTGCGCAGGTAGCGACCGAGCGGAACCGACGCGGTCACCGGTGAACGGACCGAGTCAGTGCGCCGATCGTGAGCTCATACCAGGCGTAGTAGAGACAGAACAGCAGCCCCTGCCGCCCATCCCGCCATCCGCTCCGTAGCAGGTACATGTAGCAGAAGAGGACCGCCGGCTTGGCCGGAACCAGCGGGAAGATCACGTCCCTCGCGATGGTCCGGGTGAGCGGTCGGGTCGACCCGGTGGGCCGGCGCACCTCCTCGCGGACCCGCGCCAACCGCTCCCGGACAGCGGGCTGCGTCACGCGGCGCGCCGCCTCCAGTTCGGCGTAGCGCACGTGCTTGCGTAGCCAGGCGGCGAGTCCCTTGTGGTCCTCGTCGATCAGGTCGGCGGACAGCCGTCCGACCTCACCAGTGACCACGGCCCGTTCGCTGTAGGTGACGGCGGCGTCGAAGTACGCCACCCGCCGATCGAGCAGCCGCGCCTGCCAGCTGTTCGCGTACCACCCGCAATGCGCGATCCAGCGGCCTTCGAACACCAGCCGGCGTCGTTGGCTGTAGGCCGCGCAGTCCGCCGTCCCCAGCCGGGCGGCGATCTCGGCGGCGAGCGCGGTCGACACCCATTCGTCGCTGTCGAGGAAGTACACCCAGTCGTGGGCGATCCCCGGGTTGGTCATCGCCCACTGCCGCTGGCCGGCGAACCCACGCCAGGGCTCGTGCCAGACGGTCGCACCGATGGCGCGGGCCAGATCCGCGGTGCCGTCGGTGGAACCCGAGTCCACGACGACGACCTGTCGACACCAACCGGCGGACCTGATCGCCCGGACGATGTTTGGTGCCTCGTTGTGGGCGAGGATGATCGCGGTGACGGGAACCGATCCCGGCGCCGGCTGTGGCTGTGTCGATCCGGCGGGGGCGGCGGTGTCATAGGGGGTCGGCCAGTTCGCTCGGCGCGGGGTTCGCGTCGTTGCTGGTTCTGGCGCGGCTGGTTCTGGCGCGGCCGGTGCTGGCGTTGCCGGTTCTGGTGCGGCCGGTGGTGCCGCGGGGAACGACGGGCCCTGGCGCGGCGGGATTCGGTGGGTCTGCGTCGTCACGGTGAGCTCTCTCCTGCGTCGAGCAACCAGTCGAAGTAACGCGTCGGATCGAAGGGGTTTCCCGTCTCGGGCCGTGGTGTGAACGTGAGCGCCGTGCGCAGCGCCACGGCGAGATCATCCGCCGACTCCCGGGAGTACGGCACCAGAACCGGGCCGGCCACCTCGCGGTTGTGTGAGGTGTCGCGGGCGATGACGGGTATCCCGGCGAGCCGTGCCTCGGCGAGCGGGTAGCCGAAGGACTCCATCGTCGTCGGCTGCAGCAACGCGCCGGCATCGCGTTGGTGGGCCCGCAGCTCGGCCGGCGTCAGCCGGCCCACGAACCGCAGCGTCCGACAGTGGGACAGGCCGTGTTCGTGGGCCTCGCGATCGGTCGCGGTGACCGTGATCGCGAGGTGGGCTCCGATCTCCTCCTGAAGCCGGGTCGCGGCGGCATCGACCATGCGGAGCAAGTGCCCCATCGGTTTGAACGGCGCGAACAACACGGGACACAGAAACCGGCCCGGCGTACGGGCCTGGGGAGGGGTCGGATCGGGGGACAGCGGATGGGGCCGGACCACCAGCCTGGCGGACAGGCTAGGAAGTATGGTGAGAACCCGGTCCGCCATCGTGGTCGTCGGTACGACGACCACGTCCGCACGACGGGCGAACAGCCGCACGAGACGTGCTGTCCGTGCCACGCCGTCGGGCAGGCCGCCGGGTAGCCGCCGGGCCTCCTCCGCCGGCAGGAAGTGCAGCACGTTGCGCAGCAGGACCCACCGTTCGCCGCGGGTCGCGAGGAAGCCGACGTTGTTGAGGGCGATCGCGCGCGCGTACCGCCCAGGCCGCTCCCGGCGGGCGAGCCAGCCCGGTCCGATCCGGCGATCTCGGCCGACCAGATGGACCTGCAGGCCCGGCCGAAAACTCAGGTAACCGTCCAGTTCGGTCAGGAACCGCAATGCCCCGCCCATCCGGGCACCGGCACAGTCGACCAGGATCGGGTGGGTGCTGGACATCGGCCTCACGCCGAGACACCCCGCGGTGCGGGGTCGTCGACGAAACCGGGCTCGGATGACGGGCGGCTGCCGGGTACCGACACCGGGCGACCGTCGGGCTGYGCGGACCCGCGGATGGCCCGGGTCGTCGATCGGGTCCGGCGGGCGTAGAGGTAGCCCGACGCCGCGTCGCCCAGATGGGCAGTCGGCACCAGGTCGTTACCGAGCAGAGTGACCTCGAAGCCGTGCCGGACCAGCAGGTCGTCGAGCGTACGGGGATCGCCGAACCCGGTGTGCACCTCCATCACGATCCGACCAACCGCGTCCAGCCATCCAGGCTCGTCGAACAGGGCGAACTCGGAGCCTTCGATGTCCAGCTTGACGAGGTCGACCTGGTCGACCCCGCCAGCCTCGAACACCTCTGCCATGGTGAGGACGTCGACGTCCCCGTCCCAGTGTGTCGCGTTCCGGCGGGCCCGCGGATCRGCGAACACGCCGGCGGTCGGACCGACCAGGGCGTGGAGCAGCTGGATGTGGTTCGACACACCGTTGCCGGCGGCATGGTTGATGAAGGCGGGGGCGAACCCGCGCTGCGCCTCGACGGCAATCACATCGGCGCCCGCTCGCGCCGCGAGCACCGAGAACAGGCCCTGGTTTGCGCCGAGGTCGACGACGACCTCGCCGGCCGCCGGCGCGTACCCGGGGAGGGCGTGGTAGACCCCGCGGCAGTACATCTCGCGCGCGCCGCCGAACGCGGTGCCGGGCAACATGACCGTCACCCCGGGCAGCGGCCGGTAGGTGTGGCCGCCGGCGGCCATCGCCCGGTCGGCGGCATCCAGGTTGCCCGCCCGGCGGATGGTCGGAGCATGCCGGGCCACGGCGGCACCGAAGCGCAGCGCCGTCGGGGGACCAGCCACCCTGGCGATCCGTTGGAGGTCCTGGAGCAGCTGGGTGGCCTGGTCGATCCGGAACATCCGGGTCTCCGTTCGGTCGGGAGAGCGGCTTGGGGTCACCCGATAGGGTGATGAGGTGGCCTGCGCCGCGATACCGGCCGCGAACGGCCGCGGACGATGGTCCAGGTCGCGGCGGGCCGCGTCGATCGCGAACGCTTTGTCCTCGATGAGCCGGGCGATCTGTTCGGCCTTCAACCTTGGCGAGGACACCCGCCGCTCGTAGGCGCGGGTCACGGCGATGACGGGGCGGACCGGCACGGGCACGCAGATCACCCGCCGGCCGACGGCGGCGCCGGCCGTGATCACGACCTGCCGGAACGTCAATGCCTCCGGCCCGGCGACGTCATAGGCGCGTCCGATCGCCGCCGCGGTCGTCGTTGCGCGCAGCACGGTGCGGGCCAGGTCCTCGACGTGCACCGGCTGCTGCAGATGATGCCCCCCGCCGGGGACCGGCAGCACCGGAACGCGCCGGAGCAGCGCCAGCAGCCGGGCCATGTTCCGGTCGTCGGGACCCCCGTAGATCATCGTCGGTCGGATGATCGTCCAGTCCAGCCCGCTCGCCGCGATGGTCCCCTCGGCCGCTACCCGGATCCGCTTCGAGGGTGGATCGAGCGTGGTGAAGATCCCGGTGGTGGAAAGGAAGACGGCCCGGCGAATGCCGGCCGCACGGGCGGCGGTCACGATCGTCTCCGCATGGCCGAACCCGAGTGAGGCGATGTTGATCAGCGCCTCGCAGTTCGCCTCGCGGAACGCCGGGAGCAACGTCGCCGGATCGTCGAGGTCACCGCGCACAGTCCCCGCGCCGTGTCGGCGCAGCTTCGTCGCCGCCGCGTCGCTGCGCGCCAGCCCGACGACCCGGTGTCCGTCCGCGAGCGCCCGGTCGACCACCCGGCTTCCGAGGAAACCGGTGCCACCGGTGATGAGGAACCTCATGCGACCACGTCCGGTGCAGGTACCGGTGCAGGTACCTGCACCGGTGGGGAAAGGGTCGTCGGTGGAGGCGGCGCCGGGAACGGTGCGTTGTCGAACAGCAGCGTCTGGTACCGGCGGGCCAGATCGTCGCGATCGTAGTGGGCCTCGACGTGCGCCCGCCCGCCGCGGGCCATCCGCGCCCGGCGGTCCGGGTCCGCCGCCAGGACCAGGATCGCCTCCGCCAGCGCGGCCGAGTCCTCGGGGGGCACGACCATCTGCCCGGCGGCAAGGAGGATCCGGGCCGCCTCGCCGCGGACCGCCCCGATCACCGGGCGGCCCGCGGCGAGGAACTCGAACATCTTCGACGGGATGAACGTGTCGAACATCGGCACGTCCCGCAGTGGGACAACGCAGATGTCGGCGGTCGCGACGACGGCGGGTACCTCCTCGCGGGCAACCCCGTCGCGCAGCACCGTGTTGGCCAGTCCCAGGCTCTCGACGTGCCCGACGAGCCTGCGTTTCTCGGCCCCCTCACCGACGAAGGCGAACCGGATCGGCCGGCCGGTCACCCGGGCGGCCGCGTCGGCGATCGAGGTCAGTCCGTGCGAGATGCCGTGGGCGCCGAGGTAGAGCACGAGGGTGTCGCCGTCGGTGGCGCCCAGCCAGGCCCGGATGTCGGCCGAGGCCGCGGTCGTCGGGTGGAACCGGCGGAGGTCCACGCCGTTGGGAATCACGTGCACCTTGCGCGGCGCGATRCCTCGTCGCACGATGTCCTCCCGGAACCCCTCCGTCACCGTGACAACGGCGTCGGCGGCCCGGTAGGCGGCGAGTTCGAGGCGTTCGAGAACGCCGAGGACCCGCCGGTCGGTGAGGACGCCGAGGTGCTCGAAGATGGCCGGCCACAGGTCGCGGACCTCCACAACCAGCCGGGCGCCGCGCAGCCTGGCGAGCAGCCAGGCCGAGCCGAGGGGAAAGAAGGTCGGCGAGGACACCACCACCACGTCGGCCGGGCCGGCGGGCCGGCCGCCGAGCAGGACGCTGGTGACCATGAACGACAGATGACCGAGGGTCTTGCGGGCGATCCCCTCGTTGGGAGTGGCATAGAGCCAGGTGCGTACGACGCGGTACCCGTCGACCCGCTCGGTCCGCAGCCAGGCGCCGCGATAGGCGGCAGGGATCTTGCCCGTCGGGTGGTTCGGCATGCCGGTGAGTACGGTGACGTCGAGCCCGTTCGCCGCCCACGCGCGTGCCGTCTCCGACAACCGGGACTGGGGAGCTCCGGTCTCCGGGGGGAAGTAGTGCGTCACCAGCAGGACGCGCGACCGGACAGGAGAGGGGACCACCGACCTCGACCTCCAGTCGCCCTTTACATACTTCACCATGAGTAATGTATTGTATTCTGTGAGTGACTAAACGTAGGCGATGTCGCATCGCGTGTGTCGCGCTTCGTATCGATCTCATTGCCATCCGTCGTCGTTGTCGGCCGCCTGGCGGTCGCGGGGTACGAGCCGATCAGTGGCTTCGACCGGCATCCCCCAGTGGCCGGGTCCCGTCGGTCCGGTCTGTCCTGTCCGGGTTCGTCGGCCGGCGTTGCGACGGGATCGCCGCGACTCCGGACGCGGCCGGTGTGGGGGACGCGGCCGGTGTGGGGGACGCGGCCGGTGTGGGGGACGCGGCCGGTGTGGGGGACGCGGCCGGCATGGGGGACGCGGCCGGCATGGGGGACGCGGCCGGCATGGGGGACGCGGCCGGCATGGGGGACGGGTGCGGGCGGGCGGGAACGGCGCGCGAGTGGCGGGCGGAGTCCCGTCCCGCCGCGACGCGCTGTGGAGCGTTCAGGTACCCGAGGAGCACCAGCCCGGCCGCCGTGTCGGCGAGCAGGCGAACGGGCAGTGGTCCGTCCGCGGCGAATCCCAAGGCGACGAGGACCGCCGTCAGGACGCCAACCAGCCCGGTCACCCGGGTGTGTGACCACCCGGCGGTGGTGAGTCGCTGGTAGGCATGGGTGCGGTGGGGCAGGTACCACTGTTCCTTCGCCCGCACCCGGCGTAGCAGAGTCCAGGCGGTGTCGGCCAGGTACAGCGCCGTCGGTGCCAAGGCGGTCTCCACCGGTATTCCCGCCAGGACCGCCCGCACCGCCAGGAGCGCGATCGCGGCTCCCAGCGAATAGCTGCCCACGTCCCCGAGGAAGATGCGGGCCCGAGGAAAGTTGAACGGGCCGAAACCGAGCGCCGCGGCCGCCGTGAGAGYACCGCCGGTCGTGATCGCGTCCACGTGTTGGACGGCTCCGAGCACCGTGAACGCCGCCCCGGCCAGGACCGCCGTCGTCACCGAGATGCCGTTGATGCCGTCCATGAAGTTGAAGACGTTGACGAACGCGGTGATCCAGACCGGTGCGATGATCGTGACGAGCAGGACGGTTGTGCCGCTCGGAACCGGGTCGTCGAGCACCGCCCCGCGCACCGCCGTCACCGCGACGACGGCCGCGGTGACGTGCAGGGCCAGCCGGCGCGGCGGAGCGATGCCGCTGAGGTCCTCGACGAGTCCGATCAGGCCGAACGGGGCGATGCCGATGGTCAACGACAGCAGGTCGCGGGCGTCGCCGGGCCCAGGGATGCACACCGCCAGGCCGATGCCCGCGAACAGCCCGAGGACGACTGCGATACCGCCGCCACGCGGGGTCGGGACCTGGTGCGAGGACCGCGCGGTGACCTCGTCGATCGCCGCCATCCGACGCATGCCGACGATGACGATCGGGGTCGCCGCGAGGGTGACGATGCACGCGGCGGCCGACGCTTCGAGCATGCCGTTCCTCCGGGTCTGACACTTCGAATGGGCGAGGCCGATGTTCATCGCTGAATGTAATGCATCAACTACACTGCGCAGCATGATGCGAGCGTGGGCGCCCCCGACGCCCTCACTTCCCCCGGTCGTACCGAAGACTCGGGCCGACACGCCGGTACGGGTCCGCGCGTGGGTGCGGGTCCACCTGCCGGCGCCGACCGTCGGCCGGCGCGGCGGCGCCCTGGTGGCGTGGTGAAGCAGGTGGCGTGGTGAAGCAGGTGGTACAGGCGGCGTCCGGCGGGGCGGTGCGCGTCGTCGACGTTCCCGTGCCGGTCATCGGTCCGACCGAGGTGCTGGTGGCGACCGTTGCGACGATCGTGTCCGCCGGCACGGAACGTGCCGTTACCACGCTCGCCCGCTCCGGGCTGCTGACCAAGGCGCGGGCCCGCCCGGACCTTGTCCGCAAGGTCGCGGAGAAGGCGAGGACCGACGGTCTCATCCCGGCCGCGCGTTCGGTCCGGGACCGGCTCGGCGCCGACGTTCCCCTCGGCTACAGCGGATGTGGTCGCGTCGTCGAGGTGGGCTCCGCGGTTGACCGCATCCGCCCCGGTGACCTCGTCGCCACGGGTGGGGCCGGGCGCGCCAACCACGCCGAGTTCCAGGCCGTTCCCGGGTTGCTCTGCGCCCGGGTRCCGGGCGGGGTCGACCCGGGGGCGGCGGCGTTCGCCACGATCGGCTCTATCGCCCTGCACGGGCTGCGCCTGGCGGAGGTGGGCCCCGGGGCGAAGGTGGTGGTCGTCGGGCTGGGGCTGGTCGGTCAGCTCGCAGCCCGGCTCGCGCTCGCCAGCGGATGTGACGTCGCCGGCATCGACCTTGCCGATCTGCCGCTGGTCACCGCCGAGGCGAGCGGTGTCCGTGCGCTGCGGGAGTCCGGCGAGGCCACCACCGCCGCGGTCCGCGCATGGAGCCGGGGCCGTGGTGCCGACGCGGTCCTCATCTGCGCCGCTGGTCGCTCGGCGGAACCGGTCATGCGGGCCACCGCGCTGGCCCGGGACCGGGCGCAGTTGGTCGTGGTGGGTGACGTCGGACTGGGCCTGCTTCGCGCGCCGTTCTACGACAAGGAGCTGACGCTGCGCTTCGCCCGCTCCTACGGACCGGGCCGGTACGAGCGTGGCTACGAGGAGTGGGGGGTTGACTACCCGGCCGGGCAGGTCCGCTGGACCGAGGGACGCAACCAGGAGGCCGTGCTCGACCTGCTCGCGGCCGACCGGCTGCGAGTTGATGATCTTGTCACCCACGCCTTTCCGATCGACGCGGCGCCGCGGGCCTACGAGATCGTCGCCACCCGCAGCGAGCCGTACCTGGGGATCCGTTTCGACTACCCGGCGTCGGCTGCCTCCGAACGGGTCGGGTCCGAACGGGTCGGGTCCGAACGGGTCGGGTCCGCGGTGGCCGGGGCTGCACTGGCGCACAGCGCGGGCCCGACCCGGGACCGGTCGGTCAGCCCGCGGCCGCGGGTGCCCCGCCAGCGATCCGCCCCAGCGGGACGTCGGGGCAGCCGGGTCGGCTGGATCGGGGCCGGGACGTTCTCCGGATCGGTTCTGCTGCCCGCCTTCCGGGCGGCCGGGTTTGACCAGTTGGTCACGGTGGCCTCCGCCGGTGGCCGGTCGGCCAGGGCCTTCGCGGACCGGCACGGGTTCGCCGGGGCGGTGGCCGGCGCCGACGCCGTGCTGGACGACGACGACGTCGACGTGGTCGTCATCGCGACGCCGCATGCGACGCATGCCGACCTCGCCGCCCGGGCCCTGGAACGCGGTCGGCACGTATGGTGCGAGAAGCCGCTCGCGCTGAGCCTCGACGAGCTCAACCGGGTGGAGAAGGCGGCGGCGACCGGCGGCGGGGTGCTTGTCGTCGGATACAACCGGCGTTTTTCCCCGGCGGTCACCGCAGCTCGCGCGGCGCTGGCCGACCGGGATGGTCCTCTCACGTTGAGCTATCGGATCGCCGCCGGGCCGGTGCCGGCCGACCACTGGTACAACGACCGGGTCCAGGGTGGCCGGCTGCTCGGTGAGGTCTGCCATTTCGTCGACACCTGTGCCGCGCTCGCCGGCAGCGAGGTGGACACGGTGACGGCGCTCGCCGGGCGGGAGGCCGAGCTGTTGCTTGCTCCCGATGTGGCGGTCACGCTCCGGCATGCCGACGGTTCCCTGTCTGCCATCTCCTACAGTTCCGCCCGTCCCCGCGGAGTGCGTAAGGAGCACCTCGAGGCGCTGGCGGGCAGCCGGCACGTCCGCATCGACGACTACCGCGAACTGGTGATCGATGGACGTTCCACCTGGAAGGGGCCGCAGGACAAGGGGCATCACGCCGCCGCGGCGGCCTTCCTGCGGATGTGCCGCGGCAGCGACAMCGGTGTCACCGCGGAGCTGCTCGCCTCGAGCCGGGCGACCCTCGCGGCCGCTGACGCGCTCGGTGCCGAGGTACCGCGAAGCCCGGCCCGGCTGGGTTCCTGAATAGCTGGGAACCCGGCCGAAGATTTTTTCGACGAAAGGATTCGACGTGCCTCGCGCGCTGATTACCGGGATTACCGGTCAGGACGGGTTGTATCTGGGTGAGTTGCTGACCGCGAAGGGTTATGAGGTGT
>NZ_MRUJ01000048.1:0-14540 GCF_002099325.1 Frankia sp. KB5
TTGAGTGCCGAGCCGACCTCGGTCACGACCTTGTCGACGGGCAGGTTCTGGCTGGCCGCCCAGGTGACGATCCTGGCGACCTGCCGGTCAAGGTCCGGCTTCTGGTCAGCGGACGACACCCGGGCGTACACCACCGCGACGGGGCGCCCGGCCGGCACGGTGGGTTCGTCGACGAGTACCAGCCCACCGACCTTGCGGGCAGGGACCGGGAGCAGGCCGTCGCGGTACCAGCGCCGCGCCGTGGTGTACCCGACGCCGTTCGCGGCGGCCCACTCCTTAAGGTTCACACGAACATCATACGACGCCATCAGACGCCATCGGACGCTGATTCGGCAGCAGCTTTCATCCCCCAGGCTCTGCGCGGTGAAGAACCCGAAGATCGGTACGACGAGGCCGAGCGCGGAGTAGACGCCACAGATCCGGTGCAGCACGCGGACGATCCCGGCAGCACGCTCGTCGCCCGGGGAGGTCAGCGCCAGGCGCGCAGCCGGGGCGAACATGCTGGCGGCCACGGTGACCGGTCCGATCGCGAGGATCGCGGCCAGGACATGCACGCTGAGCAGAAACTTGGTCACGGTATGCCTCTCAGGATCGGCCTAGGATCGGGCGCGGACGGTCTGGATACGGATCCGGTGGCGCCGCGCCCACGCCTCGGCGCTAAGGTCCGGACGGCTCGACGTCCTAGCCGCCACAGACACCATCATCCTTCCGAGACTGGCCGATCCCACCCCACCACTGGCCGCGGACCTGCGCGACGCCCGGCGGTCTACGGCGGCACGCGGCACCCGGACCGAGCGGTCACGCCGGCAGCGCAGATGAGTAGTTCCGGACCGCCGCGTCCACTCGCTCCGCCATCTGGTGGATGATGGTGCCTGCGCGTAACCCGCCTTGTGCCGTGCGTCTTCAGGAGGCTTTCGGTATGCCTTTGCAGGCTGCTATTCGGCTTGATGTTCGGCTTCTCGTACGGATTGACGACCGCATTCTCCTCGCTCGCCCGCCGGGAGAAGCCTGGCATGTCCTTCCGGGCGGTCCGGTGGCGGCGGGAGAGAGCACGGACGACGCTCTCGAACGGCAGGTAGGCCGCCTCGCCGGCCCTCGGACGATCTCCCGGCAGTTCATCGGGGCGGTCGAGCACGACGGAACCATCACCGGCCACTCACCTGAATCCGCAACCGATCACGTGCTCAGTATCATGTTCGCCGGCTTCTGGCCGTCCGACATCCCGACGCCGTCACGCTGGGGGGAGCACACGCTGGTTCCGGTTAACATCAACGTGCTCCTCGCGACACGCCTGCGCCCGCTATCGATGGCCGAGGTGGTACGTCGCTGGCTCGCCGAAGGCTGGCCGCTCTGGCGCGGCCTCGATCCCGCCGTCGGCAACCGGCGGCTGCCCTCCCTGGCCTCACTGCGCGCGCAGCTGTTCGCCCGTCGGGAGGAGCTGCGCAGCCTCACTTTCCGGGACGCCGCCGTGGCGATCTGTGCCCTCGTCACCGCGGCCGATGGTCGCATCGATCCGGCGGAACGCGAGGGACTACTCGGCTTCATCGCCACGGATCCGGTGATGTCCCAGTTTCCCGAACAGGACGTGGAACGGCTCTTCGATGAACATCTGAGCCGTCTCACCGCAGACTTCGCCGCCGGCAAACAGGCCGCGCTGGCCGACATCGCCAAGGTGCGGGGGCGGGTGACGGAAGCCGCCGCCGTGGTGCGCATCGGGCAGGTGATCGGCCTGGTTGACGGCGAGTTCGTCGCCAGCGAGCGGGCCGTGGTGCGGGAGGCCGCCCTCGCCCTCGGCCTGAACACCGCCGAGTTCGCCCTGTGAGGGGCGGGCCGGCGCCGGTTGAACGACGTCGCCGACCCGTCCGCTCATGGCCTCCTCGGCTGGCCTTCCCAGCTGACCTCCTCGGCGCGACGGCACAGAGCGGCCACGTCGGCCCCGGCGGGCAACTCGTACTCCCGAACGTCCAGCACCGGCCGCACCAGCCGGCACCTCATCGTGGCGGCACCGGTGGGGACCGCCGCCGGTCAGCTCTCCTTCTTGATCTCAAACCAAGACAGGATCCTGCCTCCGAACTTCAGGTCACCATCAATCTTGATCTTTCTGGTGAGGAAGAGCTTGGCCCCGCTGGCCTGACCGGAGACCACCCGAACGAAGCGGACACGATCCGTGATAATGGTCAGCGTCTGCTCCCCCGCGGATTCACTCGGGGTCCCGGTGGCGGGCGGTGTCGCCAGAGTGCAGACACCGTCGGCGACCCGCAGCTCGTAGGTGCGCACGGCGCCGCCCGGTCCACCGTTGAGCACGAATCGGACCAGAGCGTTCTCTTCTTGTGCCTGCTCTGGGCGGAAGGTGTCGCGCATCTGCCGGAAGACCTCGTCCAGCACCGCGTCACCGGCCGGCCCACCCAGCAGGTCGGAGACCTCACGCTCCGACATAGCGGGCAGACCGCTGACGAGTTTCGCCGGGTCGGCCGTGGAATCGACGGCAAGATCGGACATAGCCACACTCCTTTGCGTTCGTGTTGGCGTTCGTGGGCGGCAGCCTGTCGGCAGCACGCACGAGCACGCTAGCGAAGACGACACGGCGGCGGTTCCGTGGGCGACGCAACCGGAACATCGCGCGTGACGGCCCAGCCACGGACGGCCCAGCCCACGGAACCGCCGCCCGCCGGCGGGTCACTATCGTGGCCAAGGTGGTCACTCCCACACTTCGACGCGTCGAAATCGACGGGCACCCCGTTCCCCTCGATGAGCCACACCGCCTAGCCCTGCTCCCCCACGGCCACTTCACAGTGCTGCAGGTGCGAGCCGGTCGGGCCCGGGGCCTGCGGTGGCATCTCGCCCGGCTGAATGAGGCGAACCAGGAGCTCTACGGCGAGCCTCTGGACGGCGAGCTGGTTCGCCACCGCATCCGGCAGGCACTGTACGCCACCGAGACGGCCGCCGCCGGCTCCGAGGCCACGGCGACAGCCGCCACCACGCTGGATGCCACGGTCCGGATTGTCGTCACCGAGCAGCCGGACGGCGCAGGGGTGCGCGTCATTGTCGCGATCGGCGAACCGGCAACCATGCCGACCACCCCACAACGGCTGCGGTCAGTGCCGTACCTGCGCCCGTTCGCCCACCTCAAGCATCTCGGGACGTTCGCGCAGATCCAGCACGGCCGGCTCGTCCGCCGTGACGGCTACGACGACGCCCTGTTGACCGCCCCCGGCGGGCTCGTCGCGGAGGGCGCAATGACCAACATCGGTTTCTTCGATGGCAACATGATCGTCTGGCCAGACGCTCCCGCCCTGCGCGGAGTCACCATGACGCTGTTGGAGCAGGCACCGGCGGACGGCGGCCCGCCCAGCGTACGGGCCCCCGTGCGACTGGCGGATCTGGCGGGCCGAGGCCGCCTTCGTCACCAACTCACGCGGGATCGCGCCCGTCCGGCCATCGACGGCCACCTCTTCGCGGGATCCGAATGGCTCATGACGACGCTTACCCGCCGCTACGACGCGGTGCCATGGGATCCGAATGGCTCATGACGACGCTTACCCGCCGCTACGACGCGGTGCCATGGGATCCGATCTGAGCCAGGTCGACGGCGTCCCACATGCCCGGATGCTCCTGCGGAGGCCTGAGGACCGCGTCCACCCCGACCATACGTCCACCCCGGTCTTCGTATTTCCCGAGAGACAATGAATAGCATTTTTCAGAATTATAAAAATATAGCGAGATACCAGAGATACCACGACCTGGCCGCGGCGAGAGCGCCGGAATGGATTTCCGCGCGGCGGGTCGCCGGATACTGTCGGCATGCCCCGCTATTTTTACTTTCTTCCGATGAAATCTGGCTCCGGACCCATCCCGCTGTCCGTGAAGGAACACCGCAACGATGCCGCTTGCCTCAGCCCGGCTCCTGGTAGCGCTCCTGCTGCACGAACAGCACCGCGTCGAGCCCGCGGGTGTRCCTCTCCGTTACCCCTCCCCGCCTCCCGCGGAACGCCATCTCATCGGCGCGGCGACGGCGCTCGCCGCCGGCCGGGCGAAAGGAGCACTGCGGGAGTTGCGGCAGAGCGAACACGACCCGACCGACCCCGATCACATGGCGGCGCACGAGGCGCTCTACCTCGCCGCGCTGGCTCTCGACCTCAACTGGTCCCCTGATGACGTCGGCGTCGTCCGAGCCTGGGCCACGAGGACGTTCGCTCCGCCTCCGGCCGGCTTGGCCAAACCAGCCGGGCCGTCGCGAACCATGACGGACGCCCCGCTGATCGCCTGGACAACGCAGGTCATCTCCCGTCAACGGCACGCGCTGCTCGAACCGACGACCGCGGTCATCTGCGTGCTCGGCGCCGCGATCATCCCCGGCATTCGGGTGGCGCGGGCACAACTGGCCCTGACCGGTCTCCGCGTCGACCACCGCGAAACCGGCCGGAGGCACGAGCCCGGCCCCCATCACATCCCCCATCACATCCCCCATCGCATGTCCTATCGCCTGCCCCATCACGTGGTCGTGCACGGTCACGGCGCCGATCCGCCGCGCGCCGCACGGACCGCCGACCCTGCCGGAACACTCGTAATGCAGGCCCTGGCCACGGCTGATCTCTTCGTCACCCATCTCGACGAGCTTCCGGTGCCACAGGCGGCGGCGTACGCGCGGATCCTGCGGGCGGATCTGCTGTTCCGGGCGAACCAGGAGGCCGAGGCCGGMATGGCGTTGGACGCGGTCGAGGCCGGCGCCGGGTCCGACCACGCGACACTGGCCCATGCGGCGCTGGTGCGCGGCGACTGGGCCGGCTTCCCGGACGGCGGGGCGCAGACGCTCGGCCGTCGGCCCGGCGGGAGCCGGGTCATCCGGTCGCGAACGGCCTATCCGGAACGCGCGGAGGAACTGTGGCAGCGGGCCCTGACCGCCTACGGGCGCGCCGGGTCGGAGGGCGGGCGCGCCGCCGGACTGCTCCGGCTGGCCGGGGCGCCGACGGCGGCAGGCCGGCCGATCCTGCGCAGGGCCCGGATCGACGAGGCGGCCCGGCGCGCCCGGACAGCCGGCAACGAGGCGCTGACCTGGCTGGCGAGAGTGCAGAGCCAGGCCGAGCAGGCGGTTGCCGGAGAACCGTCCGCAGCGGGACTGCGGGCCATGATGACGGCGCTGGCCGACTGGTCCAGGCTGGAGGGAAGCACGAGTTACGGCCGCGGGCTCGGCCGACTGCTGATCGACGCCGGCACCGCTGGTGACCCCGATACCGGCACCGCTGGTGACTCCGACGACGTCGAGGCGGCGGACCGCGAGGATCCCGGCCGGCGGCCGGTCAGGATCGCTGCCCGGGGAAGGGTGGCGGAGTCGACGGCCGGGAACCGCGGCCGTTCAGGGACCGGACGATCTGCCTGACCAGTTCAAGCTCCGCCGCCGCACCGTCCTTCTTGTCGACGAGATCGATGTAGCTGATGCCGCGCAACAGCCCGGCCGGGTCACAGGTCTCGACGCGGATCGGAATCAGCGTGCGCTTCACGCCGTTGGGATCCGCCTRCCAGGCCGCCTGCCAGGCCGCCTGCATCTTCTCCGAGGCCAGGTAGCTCTTCGACAGCACGGCGAGGGTACGCCGGGACTGCGAGATCCCTTCATGCAGCAGACCGATCTCGTGCTCACCGGGCAGCGCGTCGAGGGCCGCCAGATGCACCGAATGACCACGGCCTTCCAACACGCGGGCAATCCAGGAGCCCCAGGCCTCATCGGACGGATCCGCGGAGATGAGGAAGTCCCACTTCCCGTCCGCGACCGGCCCCTGATCGGAGCCGTTCGACGGGGTCCGCACCACCGGAAACGGGCGCCCCGGCAGCGTGATCCACGCGAGGCCCTCGTACTTGCCCGCCACCGACACCTCGACTCGGCGGTACTGMGCCGGGTCGAGATCCCGCAGCCGCCCGGCCACCGTACTGTGGTAGAACTCGGACGACAGGACGAGTGCCAGTTCCGCGTCCCTGTCCTGTTCCAGCAACTGCCGGACGGGGTCCGCGTCGACCAGCCGGGCTGCGACCACCGCCGCGTCGCCGACGAAACCACTGCCGCCGATACCCACCTCGCCTTGGTGCAGGGCCAACCGCAACCGGATTCGGCCGGTCTCGTCACGCCCCCGGTTGTAGGTCCGCAGCGCGATCCGCAGTTCCCGGACGAACTCGGTCGCGAGGACAGCCTTGGGAGCGTCGGCGGCCACGGCCGCAAGAAAGCCGTCGCCGCGATCCTGGCGCAGCCGGATCGACCGGGGAGGCAGGCCGGCGCCTCCGACCGCCTCATCGACGATCCGGCGCAGCCCCTCCCGCCAGCTCGCCTGCGTCGCGATGTCCTGACGGCTGTAGTGCCTGGCATCCAGGCAGAAGACGCTGACATGCCGCGGGACGCCGTCCTCCCACGGGGCGCCCTCGCCACGGGAAACACCGTCCTCCCGGACGGCGTCGGCGAAGATCCGGTTGCCCCGATAGTCCCGATGCGCCTCGGTGAGGATGCGCCTCCGGCCGTCCGGCAACAGGCCGTTCTCCAACAGCGACGCGAGTTCGGACCAGAACTCGAACGACGACTCACCCGGGTAGAACTGCGGATGGTGCCGACGCGCCAGCCCGGCACGTTCCAACAGATGAGTCGCCTTCATCTGGTTGGTAAAAGTGGCGGAAAGCGCCTCGATCTCCGCCTCGGTCAGCCGGTCCGTCACGAGTCCCCCGTAGGCATGCCCGCAGAAATCCGGCGACGCGACGGTAGGTGGTCCGTCAGYCGGCGGATTCGTCCTCGAATTCTAACCCGTCCCTACCCGTTGTATTGGATGGGTTCACCGACCTTCGGTATCGTGCGCGGGACCGAGCCGCGGGGAGCGTCCGGGTCTCGCGACGGGTGATGACACCCGCCTCCGCGGCACCGACGCCACCGGCACCGCTCGCATGGTGACCGTCCAGCACAAGGCGACGCTGTTCCTCGGCCGCGGTCTGCTCGACCTGTCGCATGGCGCGGCGCAGGATCGGCGGAGCCATGACCGACGTGACGATCGCGACCAGAACGATGATCGTGTACGTCTCGGTGGAGAGCACCCCCAGCCGCACGCCGACGCTGGCCACCACGATCTCGATGACTCCCCGCGCGTTCATGCCGGCGCCCAGAGCGAGACCCTCCCAGGGGGTCAGCCGACTGGCCCGGGCCCCCGCGTACACACCGGCAAACTTGCCGAAGACCGCGACCGCGAGCACGATCACCGCCGCGAGCAGAACCCGGGTTTCACTCAGAGCAGTGAGATCGACACGCAGGCCCGCCGTCGCGAAGAAGATGGGCGCAAGCACCGCCATCACCACGATTCGCAACGGGGCGACACTGGCATGATCCACCAGGCCGGACGACCCGAGGACGACCCCGCCCAGGAAGGCGCCGAACACCGCCTCCAGCTCCAACGCCTGCGTCCCGGCCGCCGACGCGAGCACCAGCACGGCCACGAAGGCCACGACCGACCCGCTCCTGGCGCCGGGATCGGCGCCAGCCCCGGCCCCGGCACCACTCGTGGCAATGATCCGTCCCAGCACGGCCCGGACGACGACCCGGCCGATCGTCAACGCGAAGATCCCCACCCCGAGGACGTAAAGCACCGACAACGCCGTGTCGCCCGCCCGGACACCGGTGGTCGCCATCGCGGACACGACCGCCAGCATCAGCCAGCCAACGGCGTCATCGATGACCCCGCCGGCCAGCGCGAGCTGCCCGACCTCCCGATGGGTCAGACGCATCTCCATGAGCGTCTTCGCCATCACCGGGATGGCGCTCACGCACATCGCCACCCCGAGGAACAGCGCGAAGACCGTCCGGTCGCCGTCGGGGCCCAGCAGGGAGGACGGCATCAGCACGCCGGTGACGATCCCGAAACCCAACGGCAGGAGCAACCCACCGAGGCTGATCCGGGCGACGGTGAGACTGCGCCGGCGGATGATCCGCGTATCAATCTCGAACCCGCTGAGCGCGACCAGGAAGAGGACACCGAGCTGTCCCACCGCGTCGAGCAGGTGGAACTGCGCGGCGTCACGCGGAAGAAACCAGTCCGAGAAGGTCGGCCACAGCGTTCCGAGCAACGACGGGCCGAGGAGCACRCCGACGCAGAGCTCACCGACGATGGCAGGCATCCGCAGGCGCACGGCGACACGTCCGAGCAGAATTGCCAGACTGAGCAGCATGGCGAGCTGAAGCAGGAACAGCAACAGGGAATGCGGCGGGATCGAGGGGACGGGCCGAGTGGACGTGAGGGACAATGTCTCTCCTCGGACGTCTCGCCACCATTGACGGCGGCGAGGGCTCCAGGYCGACGTCCGACGACCGGCAGGCGCATCGGCGACAGGCCAGCCGAGAGCCGGAATCACGGATACCGGATACCGGATACCGGATACCTCGTCATCCCCCGTCGCCCCCGTCGCCCGCGCGCCTGCGATTCGGTCGGCTGACGCCGCGGGCACCGGCACTGGTACCGGCGTCCCTCAAGAAGAAACCACAACGGACGCCGGAAAGTCCGCCGTTCGTGTCATCTCCCGCCGCATCCGCCGCCTGACACGGAGCCGTGGAGGGATAATCACGTTTCCGGGCCGGCAACCGTGACCGACCCTCCACACGTCCCTCCGCTCCGCCGGCCTGCGCAGGCTTCACCGGCCTGCGCAGGCGGGGAGAAATCGGCTCAGATGAGGCCGAGCGCGCGGACCGCCTCCCGCTCCTCGGCCAGCTCACGCACCGAGGCGTCGATCTTCTCCCGGGAGAAGGCGTCGAGCTCCAGACCCTGCACGATCTCGAACCGGCCGCCGGACGCGGTGACCGGGAACGAGGAGATGAGCCCCTCGGGCACCCCGTAGGAGCCGTCGGACGGGATCGCCGCCGAGGTCCAGTCGCCCGCCGGGGTGCCGTTGACCCAGGTGAAGATGTGGTCGATGGCCGCGGAGGCGGCCGACGCCGCGGACGAGGCGCCGCGGACCTCAATGATCTCGGCGCCCCGCTTGGCGACCCGCGGGATGAACTCGTCGGCAATCCATGCCTGGTCGCCGACCGCCTCGGCGCCGCTGCGCCCGCCCACCTCGGCGTGGAAGATGTCCGGGTACTGGGTAGCCGAGTGGTTACCCCAGATCGTGATCTTCTTGATCTCGGCGCTGGGCACGCCGAGTTTCTTGGCGAGCTGCGCGATCGCGCGGTTGTGGTCAAGCCGAGTCATCGCGGTGAACCGCTCGGCGGGCACGTCCGGAGCGTGCGTCTGGGCGATGAGCGCATTGGTGTTGGCCGGGTTTCCGACGACGAGGACCCTGATGTCCTCGGCGGCACCACTGTTGATCGCCTCGCCCTGCGGCTTGAAGATCCCGCCGTTGGCGGACAGCAGGTCGCCACGCTCCATGCCCTTGGTCCGCGGGCGTGCGCCGACGAGGAGGGCCACATTAGTGCCCTCGAAGGCCCGCTTGGCGTCGTCGAACACGTCCACCCCCGCCAGTAGCGGGAAGGCGCTGTCCTCGAGCTCCAGCGCCGTGCCCTCCGCCGCCCGCACGGCCTGCGGGATCTCCAACAGACGCAACTTCACCGGCGTGTCCGCACCCAGCAGCTGGCCCGACGCGATGCGGAACAGCAGCGCGTAGCCGATCTGACCGGCAGCGCCGGTTACGGTGACGTTGACGGGCGTTGAGCTCACTGGCTTCTCCTGGTGCAGATCACGGAAGATCGGGGTGCGGCCCGTGTCGTCCTCGTAACGATCCCGAGCCGGCCGGGTAACCGGTCCTGGAGCTGGAACGTCTTCTGCCRCCCCAGCGATGCTAGTCCGAGGCTAGTCCGAAGTTCTTGGTCAGGAGGCACGGGCGGCGCGGACGCGGCTCACATCGCGGCGCCACGATGGGGCACGTGCTACCGGCCGATCTCGGTCCCGCACCGTGGTACGGGCGGGACCAGCGCGAAACGTTTCGCGTCCGCGGTGACCTGAAGGAAGGTGTAGCAACGGTTGATCTGCCCGAAATGGGTGGCGAAGTTGACGGGGACGGGCAGCAACCCGTCCGCGTCATAGCCGCGCACCGCCCGCAGGCCCCTGATGAACGTCTCCCGGCTGGGGCATGGCCCGGCGGCCACCAGACCGCGCAGGAACATGTCCGCCGAGATCCACCCGGACAGGGCCGCCTGCTGGGCCGGCGGGGACACCTGGGGCGCGTACTCCAGCATGGCCTGCAGGAACCGCTGGTGAGCGGGAGTCTCCTGCTCGAACGGCAGGTAGTCGACGAAGCTGTAGACCCCGGCCAGCACTCCGCCGAACAATTGCAGGAGACGCTGGTCGTAGCCGGTGGGCGACAGGATGACCCGCAGATCCGCCCGGGCCGCCCGGGCGCCCAGGACCACCTGGCCGAAGGCGGCGCCGGTGACGGCGCCGACCAGGACGTCCGCGCCGCTGTCGCGCACCTTCCGGCCGATGCCCGGGATGTCGATCGGCCCGGTCGCGTCGATCCGGCCGAGCACCCGCACCCCGGCCGCGGCGAGGCTCAACGCCATCTTGTCGGCGAGGGTCACGGAGGTCGCCGAGAACCCGGACTGGGCGATGATCGCCCGGTGGCCGCCGCGCTCGGCGACGAACTCACCCCAGGTCGTGACGGACGGCCCGTCGAAGATCATATTTGAGTAGCTGAACATGTTGTCGTTATGGGTCCAGGCCGCCTCCAGCGAGGTACCGGTCACCGGTATTCGCCGGCTATTGAGATAACCGGCGGAACCACTGGCCACGGAGGTCGACTCGATGATTCCGAACACCTGGTCGTTCTCCACGAGCCCCCGGGCGGCGGCCTGGTTTCCGGCGGGATTCGAGGCGTCATCCCGCCAGACATAGACCACTTTTCGGCCATACACACCGCCCGCCTTGTCGGCCACCCCGAGCCGGGCGTCCACCCCGGCCCGGAAGGAGCGGAACAGTGACGCCGCGTTTCCGGTGTCCGGATAGAGCAGGCCGAATCTGATCGCGTCCGGAGCGACGCCCGGCGCCGCGCAGGCCGGGGACGCGGTCGGCCCGTCGGTGGAGACCCGGCAGCCGACCGCTCCCAAGCCGATCAGGAGGCTCACGAGCCCGAGCAGCGCGGCCCGGCGGTCCGCACGACGGCGCCGAGGCCGGTGCGGCCCGACTCCCAGAGCCGTGACGCTCCCCACTCCATCAAGCCTGAACCAGAAGAACCACCCTTCGATGCCATTCCGTTGATTTTGTGAGATTCACCGAAGATCGATCGCTCCCGGTTTCAGGATCCGATCCCGCTTCGGGCTCCCCACGCGGTGCCGCGTGGGGAGCGATACCGCGTGGGGGTGGGGCCCGGTCGGCCCGGTCAGTCCGGTCGGCCCGGTCAGAACGCCGCCGCGGCGGCCCGGGCGATGGCCTGGTCAAGGGGGGCGGGACCACCGCTCACCCCGACGGCCCCCACGATCACCCCGTTCCGCCACAGCGGCAGCGCACCGGGCAGACCGGTGACGACCGGTTCCGCCGGCGACGGACGCTCCCGTCCGACGCGGCCGTCACCCGTGGCAGGTGCCTCGCCGCCGGCATGCGCCTCGGCGCCGGCGTGCGCCTCGCCGCCAGTGTGTCCCTCGCCACCGGTATGACTGACCAGATGGGCCGGCGGAGCCCAGGCCCGAGCCGCGCACGCCTTGTCGACGGAGATATCCGCGGTCTCGAGCCGGGCATTGTCCATCCGGACGTGGRCAACCAGAATTCCGGCGTGGTCAACGACAGCAATGTTAACCGGTTGACCGAGGTGAACCGCATATTTCTCCCCGGCGGCGATGATCCGACGGGCGTCCTCGAGCGATACGGTCATCCGCGACTCTCCCCATAAAGCGGCGTTCCGGTGCGCTTGACCATAGGCCCTGGCTGACCGTCAGGTGGTGGAAGGCGCGCCGCGTAACCACCGTCGCGCATGGCACTCCCGAGCGGCGAACGGCAGGATAACGGCAGGATACAGGTGGACACCGGGTATCCCCGGGCCCCCGGCCGGGGAACCGGAGGGTCAGGTCGCGGCGACGAGCGGGAGGACGGCCCGGGGGCAGCGGTGGATCAACCTGCTGGAGAGATAGCCGCCGCCCAGCAGGTCCAGCAGAGCACCGGCGCCCGGATGATCCAGCCGGCCGACCCGGTGCAGGCCGCGCAGACGCAACAGACCGGGCAGGTGCGCCTCGATGGCTCGTTGGTCGGGCCGGGGAGCTCCATCGAGCCAGGTGTCGAACCGCGCGCCGGTCATGATTTCCCACACGACCGTGTCCGCGACGGCACCGGTGCCGTCGGTGACGGTCACCAGATGGGGTACCCGGATCAGATCGGCGAAGCCGCTGAGATCCGGCCGCACCCCGGCGGTGACGACGTTGTCACCGACCTCCGGCTCGCTGCCGGACCCGGGGGGGCCGCCGGGGGCGGGCGTACCGCCTGCTCCCGGCCGTCTCAGGGCATTGCGCAGATGAGAGGCGAACGCCAAGGCCAGCGCGCTGCGACCTGGCGGGCTGGCCTGAGTGTGCAGGACGATGGCGTCGACTCCCGGCGCGCGGAGCCGCTCGGCCGCCGCGCGAACCAGCCAGGCCGGCTCGACCAGGACGAAACCGACCTGCGCGCGCCGCCGCTCCTCGATGGCGTCACAGCCGCGGATGGCGTCACAGCCGCGTCCTGACGGGGTCCGCACCCTCATGGACTCGTGAATCCACTGGCAGGTGATGAGCCCGTCGGCACCGGGAAGTGAGAGGAGCGGCAGATCCTCCGAGCTGAAGATCCGTTCAGGGATCGACGTGGGCATACTGTCTCCGTCTCGCCACGCGCCCGCCCGGTCCGGCCGGGCACCGCCCCCCAGGCCACAATCGGCCGCGGTGCCCACACCGTCCACGACCCGGTGTGGGCTCCCTGCATAGGGAGCCCACACGGCGATGGAACGTACCCGCCTCGTCGAGGCTGCCGGAACCGGGAAGGCCATGACGGGCGCGACTACTGGAGCAGGTTGTCGAAGTCGCCGTCTTTGGCCCCGAGTATCAGAGCCTCGATTTCAGCTCGGGTATACACCAGAGCGGGTCCGTTTGGATGCCGAGAGTTACGGACGGCAACTTCGTCACCCGGAAGCTTCGCCATTTCGACGCAGTTTCCCTGCGAGTTGCTCCGACGACTCTTCTGCCATGTCACGCGCTGYAGTGCCGCGGCGGACATACCGCTGTAGATCTTGGTCATGTCGATCTCCTGAAGCCCCGGGAAGCCATGCCGCCACGGCCCCGACCCACGCCGTCCGCTCGCCATACCACCGACGGGCCAACCACCGACCGCCGGCCGACCGCCAGCCAAACCCACGATGGAACACCCCCCCGGAAGACCGTCCCATCATGCCAGCGTGTGCGGCTGCACGAACTTTGGCTCACGATACAGCACGGTCGGGTGCACGTGCATCAAGCGGGTGACAGATGCCCGGCCCGACGCCTCGCGCCGCCGCGGCCTCCACGCCGAACCAGCCCCGGGGCGGCCCCAGGGAAGCCCAAAGAAAGATCAAGAGAAGATCAAGGGAGCATCGACAGCTTCCGACGAAGGCGCCGAGAATGTTGATATAACTACCAAAAGCACTAAAAATCCCATCACAAGAACCATGCAGGCACCACGAATCTGCGCCCAGTCCGCCCGTGAGGCTCCGCAGAAGGACCATGGACGGGCCTCGACCCCACTAGGCGAAACGTCCGAAAAATCCGAAGAGTGACGAATCCGACCCATGCGCCAGGCACCCGTACAAGGCGGCCGCGGACCGAGCCGGGAGAAAAAGATCCCCGGTCTGGGGCGAGACGCGCGCTCACGACGGGGCACTCCGGCTCCCCGGACGACGGGAGGCCGGCCGCGCGCGACCTGACTGTGCACAAGGTCATAGCCTCGGCGTAGCGAAAACCGTGGCCCTTCCGGTCCACTCGTGGTCCCGGGGCCCGCAACATAGCTGTAAAACAACGGGGGACACCTCGACAGCACTCGACGGAGATCGTGCACCAGAACCAGCGCGGCGGCGAAGAGCGCCGGCGTGAACCCGGAGAGATCCGCGGAGGGACCGGACGGCGGAGGGACCGGACGGCGGAGGGACCGGACGGCGGAGGGACCGGACGGCGGAGGGGAACCCGATGGGGAGAGTGGGGGGAGGAGCGAAGAGGGGTGCAGCCGTGGAGAGTAACACTAGGAAGCACACGATCGCCGTCCGGGGGCCCGAAGTCCTCACGCCCCTGGAATCTGGCACCGTGAGAGTGGAATGTCCGGACATGTCATCGTCCACACCATTGCGCCTGCACCCGACAGCCGGGGGCACCCCTACCCCCCGTTAAACGGAGACCCGTCGTCGGCGCTCCCCGTAAGCGTGTATACAAATAATCCTCACTACGCTAAACACGCGCGTGTCACCCAGACGAGAGAACCAGCCACCCATCCGGAACCAGAAGATCGAGTATCTTACTCTTGCGTTGACCATGGCGAGGGGGCCGACCGTGACGACAGCTCAGCCGGGAAGTGGACCGACCGTACGTCGGATCCTGCTCGGCTCTCAGCTCC
>NZ_MRUJ01000049.1:0-9282 GCF_002099325.1 Frankia sp. KB5
CTCCCGTCCTGGTTCCAGCCGTACATCGGCCTGGAGGAGGCGGCCCAGCTCATCCGGACCTACGAACTCCAGTTCATTCCGGGCCTGTTGCAGACCGAGGACTACGCCCGAGCGATCATCACGCAAGGTAGTGGTGGCCTACCAGTCGACGTCATCGAGCGCCGGGTCAGCGTGCGGCTCAACCGGCAGAAGCTGCTGTGCCGTAAGGACCCGCCACGGCTCTGGATAGTCATCGACGAGGCGGCGCTGCGTCGGCCGATCGGCGGACCGAAGGTGATGCGGGCCCAGCTCGAGCACCTCATCGCCGTGTCCGAGCTGCCGAACCTCACCCTGCAGGTGATGCCGTTCGCCTTTGGCGGCCACGCGGCGGAGGGTGGGGCCTTTACGATCCTCCGCTTCCCCGAAATGGACCTGCCGGACGTGGTCTACCTGGAGCAGCTCACCGGTTCCGCCTACCTCGACAAGCGCGAGGACGTCGACCGGTACATGGAGGTGTATAACCGGCTCAGTGTCGACAGCACGACCCCGGGTGACACTRCCGAGCTGCTACGGCGCATCATCACCGAGCTCTGAACGCGGTTCGCTCCCAGCCCGCCGACCGGCTGCCCCGCCGGCCTAACTACTCGGCCAGCCCACCGGCCCGCCGTTCTGCTGGCCTGCCGTCCTACTGCTCCGCCATCCCGCCGTTCCGCCGGCCTACTACTCCGCCAGCCCACCGATCGACTCGACCCGCCCGGTCGGGTCCGTGACCGCGCTCGCCGCCGGCCAGGTCAGCTCCAGGCTGAGACACCGATCGTCCAGCTCCACCGCGACCTCGATCCCGCCCGCGTCCTCTCCCCCGCGGCCGAGCTGCGGGGGCGGCAGGCCCTGCGGCCAGGGCAGCGAGACGAAAACACTGCCGCCGGCCGGCGTCCACAGGACCGTCACAATCGCCCGGCCGCCGGGGACGGCGGCGAGCACCTCCCGCACCTGATCGGCCACCATGGCCCGCACAGGAGCTGGCGCGAGCCGCAGATCGCCGGACAGCTGGATCTGGACGGTCATTCCCGCGGCCTCGGCGTCGGCGACGACCACGTCGAGGTCCGCCAGCGCCGACGACGGACCACCCCCGGTGATCATGCGACGGACAGCGGCCGCCCGCATCGCGCACCTGCTCCGAACGGCGGCTTCCCGCGGGTCCAACCAACCGCCCGCGACCCCGTCGAGTAACGGCAGCACCTCCCACCCCACGGTGCGCAACCACTGCGCCCGCTCCCACCTGATCATGGTGGACGCATCCACCTGGGCGGCGACCTCAGCCTCGGCGGCCAAGGCGCGGGCGGTCGTCTCCGCGGTGCCGCGCAGCAGGGGACCCAGCATCGCGGTCACGATCTGCACCCCGCACGCACCGTAGATCAGTACCCCCAGCCGCGCCAGCACCAGCGATTCGGTGCTACCGCGCAGGAACACCGCAACGATCATCATGGCAATCGCGACCAGCAGCGCACCCACCCATTCCCAGAGTGGCCGGGAGGCGGTGATGAACGCTAGGAGCAGGGGAAGCACGAGCAACGGCCAGTCCGCAATCCGGACGATGTCCGCGCCGACGGTGTTCGCTATGCCGGCGACGGCGACGGCGACGGCCAGGAACAGCAGCACGGCCGCCTCGGGACCGCTGATCGGCCGGCTCCGTCCGCGCCGGACGAAGACGACGGTGAGCACGGCCACCAGCAGCCACAGCGCTCCCGCTCCGGCCATCGTCCGCACCCACCCACCCGTGCCGACCAACGGCACGAGCATGATGATCAGCCACAGCCCGGCGATCTGCCCGAGCGCCCGGCGCAGCCCGGCGGCATAGGCGTCGCGTAGCTCGGCGGCGATCGCGGCGACGTCCCGACGATCGGCGACCCGYCCGCCGGCCCTTCCACCGACCCGCCCGCCGGCCCTTCCACCGACCCGCCCGCCGGCCCTTCCACCGACCCGCCCGCCGGCCCTTCCGGCCCTTCCGGCTCCGTGATCATCCCGATCGCCACGATCATCGCGATCATCGCTTGGATGTGGTCGCGTCACGTGCCCCGTCGTCGCGTCCGGGGCGCGCCACTGCAGTTCCACAACGGTGCCCTGCCCCGGGCGCGCGTCGATGCGGGCGGTCCCGGYAACATCCACCAGCCGTCCGACGATGGACTCGCGCAGCCCGAGCCGGGCGGAGTCGACCCGCCGCGGGTCGAAGCCGCACCCGGCGTCGGACACCGTCACGATGAGCAGGCCCGGGCCACCGCCGAGGAGCAGCGAGGCACGCCGGGTGCCGGCGTGCCGTTCCACGTTGACCAGCGCCTCGCCGACCGCTCCGACGAAGGCCTCCACGACCACCGCCGGGGGCTCACCGGGAGGTTCCCCCGCGATKGCTGGGAGACGCTGGTCGTCGAGGCTGACCTGCAGCCCCCGTCGAGTGGCGTCGCGGACGACCTCGGCCAGCCGCTCGCCGATCGGCGGACCGACCTCGTCGTCCCGGTCGAGCAGGCCGCGCACGGCGGTGAGGCTCTGCGCACATCGACGCCGGGTGAGTTCCACGTCCCGTCCCCCGCCCCAGGCGATGCCGGTCAGGGTGTTCAGCACCGTGTCGTGGATGACTCGCTCCCGTTCCCGGCGGTCGCGGGCGACGGCGAGGACGACCGCCTCGCTGCGGTGCCGGGCCGCGACGTTCGCCCAGCGCTGGTCGGCCGTGCGGGCGATCCGGCGCAGTCGACCGATCGCCAGCCCGAGTAGACCGGGAATGATCAGCAGCATGGCGGTCTGAGAGAAGACCTGGGGATTGTGGCCCCAGCCGCCTACGAGAGTGGCGCCGCACAGCGTCAGGAGCAGGACCGACGCGACGGCCGTCGGAAATGTCCAGACCGTCACGATCCCGGCGTTGATGGCGGTCAGGAAGACGAAGTTCCCGCTGTCCCCCACCGAAGCGGGCGGCAACCAGGACGAGGCCGTCAGGGCGAGGACCGCCGACATCGCGACCGTGACGGTGGTCATCGATCGACGGATCCCGCGTCGCAGGCCGACGACGCAGAAGACGAGACCGCCGATGGCCGTCAGCCCCGCGACGGCCATCGCCGCCGGCCTGTGGTCGTACCAGCGCCAGACCGCGACGTAGCACACCGTCAGCAGAACCGCGACCGCCCGCAGGGTGACGAGGACGCGCCCCATGACCTGTTCCAGCGCCTGGTAAGCCCGGCCCAGCTCGACGGAGGCTCGGCCCAGCTCGAGCGCGCCCTCCCCGAAGGCGGTCACCGTGCCCGCGGAGGCGGAGGCGGAGGCGACCGTGGGCACGGTGGCCGGCGCCACGGACGGGACCGCCTCGCGCACCCCGGACGAGGYCGCCTCCCGCCCGTCGGCGGTCACGCCCTGCCCGGCCCGAGGAGGTCGCCCGGACCAGGGTGGGGGCCGACTTCGCACCTCATCATCATGAGGGCTCAGCCCCCTCAACATCGAGGTTCCTGTCGACGACAAGGTTGCGACGGCACAGAGGTTGCGACGGCACAGAGGTTGCGACGGCACAGAGGTTGCGACGGCACAGAGGTTGCGACGGCACAGAGGTTGCGACGGCACAGAGGTTGCGACGGCATAAAGGCCGCGACGGCGTCGAGCGGCGGCCCCCCGCCGACCGGGTGGGCTGTTGGCAGGCTACCGGCCGCACCTCGCCTTGGTCGGCAAAGGACCGCCTCGCCTCTCATCCGTCGAACCTCTCATCCGTCGAAGAGGTAACGGGATGGCCCGACCTCCAGTTCAGGGGAGCAAGACACGGTCCAGGGACCGCAGACCGTGCTCAGGTCCCCAAAATTCGCCGGCCGAAGAGTCGTCGCCGCCGCCCGACGGGCCGGAGGAACGCAACGCCGCCGGGACAGCTGTGCCCTAGGCTTAACGACGTGTGGAAAGGCAGCTCTTGAATCCTCCCGCCACGCCGCCGCCCACGCCGCCGCAGCAGCCGTCACCACCGGCAGGCCCAGTGCCACCGGCAGGCCCAGTGCCACCGGCAGGCCCAGTGCCACCGGCAGGCCCAGTGCCACCGGCGGAGCTGTCCGCGCGGCTGACCGGGTTGTCTCCTCGCGACGCCCATCGGCTGGGCCGACGGCTCGCCGAGAGCCGGCGCACCCGCGAGCCCGCCGCGCGCCAGCGGGCCCTACAGGCCATCGCCGCCGAGGTGGACCGGGCATCGCTACGGCTGGAGCGGCGCCGGGCCAGCGTTCCGACGCTCGACTACCCCGACATCCTTCCGGTCACCCAGCGCAAGGACGAGATTCTCGCCGCGATCCGGGATCATCAGGTGGTCGTCGTCGCCGGGGAGACCGGGTCCGGCAAGACCACCCAGCTACCGAAGATCTGCCTGGAGCTCGGCCGCGGGGTCCGGGCGATGATCGGGCACACCCAGCCGCGCCGAATCGCCGCGCGTACCGTCGCCGACCGCATCGCGGAGGAACTGCGCACCCCGGCTCCCCAGATGGGCGGCGTCGTCGGCTACCAGACCCGGTTCACCGACCAGGTGCACGAGAACACGCTGGTCAAGCTCATGACGGACGGCATCCTGCTGGCCGAGATCTCCTCCGATCGCCAGCTGCGCCGCTACGACACGCTCATCATCGACGAGGCGCACGAGCGCAGCCTCAACATCGACTTTATCCTCGGCTACCTGCGGTCGCTGCTCCCCCGCCGGCCGGATCTCAAGATTGTCATCACCTCCGCGACGATCGAGACGGCCCGGTTCTCCGCCCACTTCGCGGGTGCCCCGGTCATCGAGGTGTCCGGGCGCACCTATCCGGTCGAGGTCCGCTACCGCCCGCTCGTCCCGGCGGCCAGCGGCCCAGCCGGCGGCCCAGCCGGCGGACCAGCCAGCGGCCCGGCCGRCGCGCGGAGGACCGGCAGGGAGAACGGCGAGGCCGAGCGYGACCAGACCCAGGCCATCAGCGAGGCGGTCGACGAGCTGTGCGCGGAGGGCCCGGGCGACATCCTGGTGTTCCTCAGCGGCRAACGGGAGATCCGCGACACCGCCGAGGCACTCACCCGCGAGCAGCGGCCGAACACCGAGATCGTGCCGCTCTACGCCCGCCTGTCCGCCGGCGAGCAGCACCGGGTGTTCCAGCCGCACACCGGACGGCGGGTGGTCCTGGCCACCAACGTCGCCGAGACCTCGCTGACCGTGCCGGGGATCCATTATGTGATCGACCCGGGCACCGCCCGGATCTCCCGCTACAGCCACCGCACCAAGGTGCAGCGGCTGCCCATCGAACCGATCTCGCAGGCCTCCGCCAACCAGCGCAAGGGGCGCTGCGGGCGGACCGCCGACGGCATCTGCATCCGCCTCTACAGCGAGGAGGACTTCGCCGGCCGGCCGGAGTTCACCGATCCGGAGATCCTGCGGACGAACCTGGCCTCGGTCATCCTGCGGATGGCCGACCTTGGCCTCGGCGAGATGGCCACGTTCGGGTTCCTCGATCCGCCCGACCCCCGCCAGATCAGCGACGGCGAACTGCTCCTCGCCGAGTTGGGGGCGTTCGACGCCACCGCGTCCGATCCCCGTCACCGGATCACTCCCCTCGGCCGGCGGCTGGCGCAGATCCCGGTGGATCCCCGGCTGGCCCGCATGGTGCTCGCCGCCGACGAGCAGGGCTGCCTGCGCGAGGTGCTCGTCATCGCCGCCGCGCTCGCGATCCAGGATCCCCGGGAGCGCCCGGTCGAGCACCAGCAGGCGGCCGACGCCCGCCACGCCCGGTTCGCGGACCCGACCTCGGACTTCCTGGCGTACCTGAACCTGTGGAACTACCTGCGCGACGCCCGCGGCGAGCTGTCGGCCAACCAGTTCCGGCGGATGTGCCGCACGGAGTTCCTCAACTACCTGCGCATCCGGGAATGGCAGGACGTGCACGGCCAGCTCGCCGCGGTGGTCCGCGGCCTGGGGCTCACCCCCCGGGACGACAGCTCCGGCGCGGCCGATCCACGAACCGTGCACCGGGCCCTGCTGACCGGGCTGCTGTCGCACATCGGTCGTTACGACCCGGAGCGCCGGGAGTACGCCGGCGCCCGCGGCGGCCGCTTCGCGCTCTGGCCGGGCTCCGTCCTGGCCCGGCGGTCGAACCGTGCCGAGCGCACCGGGCCGACAGCCACGTCGGCGAACCCGGGGGACCCGGCGGGCGAGGACGCGCCGAAGCGGCCGTCCGGACCACCCGCCTGGGTGATGGCCGCCGAGCTGGTGGAGACCTCCCGGCTGTGGGGCCGCACCGCCGCGCGGATCGACCCGGACTGGATCGAGCCGCTCGCCGCCCACCTGGTGCATCGCACGTACAGCGAACCGCGCTGGTCGCGCCGGCAGGGCGCGGTGCTCGCCGACGAGAAGGTGACTCTGTACGGGGTGACGATCGTCGCCTCCCGGCCGGTCCAGTACAGCCGGATCGACCCGGTCCTGTGCCGGGAGCTGTTTCTCCGGCACGCACTGGTCGAGGGTGACTGGCAGACCCGCCACACTTTCTTCCACGCCAACCGGGAGCTGCTCGCCGACGTCGAGGAGCTGGAGCACCGGGCCCGGCGGCGCGACATCGTCGTCGACGACGAGACGCTGTTCCATTTCTACGACGAGCGCGTCCCCGCGGACATCGTGTCCGCCCGGCACTTCGACGCCTGGTGGCGCAAGGCGCGCCGGACGACCCCGGACCTGCTCGACTTCCCGCGCTCGATGCTCGTCACCGCGGACGCCACGGGAATCACCGAGGCCGACTACCCCGACGTCTGGCAGGCGGGCGACCTCGCGCTGCCGCTGAGCTACCAGTTCGAACCGGGCTCGGCGGCCGACGGGGTCACCGTGCACATCCCGCTGGCCGTGCTGAACCAGGTCGGCGCCGAGGGCTTTGAATGGCAGGTGCCGGGGCTGCGCGAGGAGCTCGTCACCGCCCTCATCCGGGCGCTGCCGAAGGCGGTGCGGCGCAGCTTCGTCCCGGCGCCGAACTACGCCAAGGCGGTCCTGGCGAACATCACGCCACGCCAGGCGCCCCTGCTCACCGCGGTGGAACACGAGCTGCGCCGGATGGGCGGGCCGGAGATCCCGCGCGATTCCTGGTCGCTGGCGGGTGTGCCGGATCACCTGCGGTTCACCTTCCGGGTGGAGGACGCCGGCGGGCGGGTACTGGCCGAGGGCAAGGACCTCGACGCCATCAAGGAGCGGCTGCGCCCGAGGACCCGGGAGGCCGTCGCTGCCGCGGCGGACGGCCTCGAGCGGGCCGGCCTGCGGGCGTGGGGGGACCTCGGCACCCTGCCGAAGGTCGTCGAGCTGCGCCGCGGCGGCAACGTGGCGGGCGGCCACGTGGTGAAGGCGTTCCCGGCGCTGGTCGACGAGGGCGGTTCGGTCGCGGTGCGAGCCGCCGACACCGAGGCCGAACAGCGCCAGCTGATGTGGGCCGGCACCCGGCGCCTGGTGCTGCTGGGCGTCCCCTCCCCGGTGCGCGGCCTCAACGCCCGGCTGTCGAACGCCGCGAAGCTGGCCCTGAGCCACAACCCGCACCGCGACGCCGCCGACCTGCTGGACGACTGTGTGCGGGCCGCCGCCGACCGGTTGATCGCCGCGGCCGGCGGGCCCGCCTGGGACGAAGCGGGCTTCACCGCGCTGCTCGCCGCGGTACGCGCGGGACTGCCCGAGGCCGCCTTCGAGGTGGTCCGCGAGGTTCAGCAGGTGCTCGGCCTCGCCCACGCGGTCGATCTGGCGCTGCGCGAGCTGCGTGCCCCGGCGGTGGCGGCGTCGGTGGCCGACGCGCGTGACCAGCTCATCTCGTTGATCTACCGGGGATTCGTCACCGACACCGGGGCCGACCGGCTGGCGGACCTCGTCCGCTACCTGACCGCGCTGGAACGGCGACTGGAGCGGCTGCCCCGCGATCCCGGGCGGGACAGGCTCAACACCGCGACCGTCGGGCGCGTCCAGGACGCCTATCGGGAGCTGCTCGCCACCGTCCCCGCCGGCCGGGAGCCGGCGCCCGAGATCCGGCGCCTCCGCTGGATGATCGAGGAGCTGCGGGTGAGCCTGTTCGCGCAGAGCCTGCGCACCCCGTACCCGGTTTCCGAGGAACGCGTCTACCGGGCGATCGACGCCATCCTCGGTTAATCCGTTTCGGTGACTATGCCATGCTGGGACGGTGACCGGCGGGGGCGATGGGCACGGCGCTCCCGACTGTTTCGTGTCGTACGCGGACGACGGGCGGGCCTGGGCCGAATGGATCGCCGGGACGTTGGAGGATGCCGGCTACCAGGTCCTGCTTGAGTCCTGGGCGCCGGCGGGGACGCATCGGGTGGGGTGGCTGGACCGGGCGGTGAGCCAGGCCCGGCACACGATCGCGGTGGTCTCCGACGGCTACCTGCGCTCCTCGCCCGCGGTCGCCGAATGGGCGGCGGCGTGGTCGGCCGACCCGACCGGAGGCGAACGCCGGCTGCTGGTGACCAGGGTGGCGGACCGGCCGCTGCCCGGTCTGCTAGGCCAACTCGTCCCGGTCGACCTGTTCGACCGCAGCGAGATCGCCGTCCGGGCCAGCCTGCTCGCGGCCCTGCGCGGCGACCGGCCACAACCGGAACAGCCGCCGGGCTTCCCGGGCCGGCGGGGGATCTTCCCGCCGGAGCTGCCGGCGGTGTGGAACGTGCCGGATCAGCCGGCCCGGTTCGTCGGCCGGACGGCCGCGCTCGCCCGGCTCGACGAGGCGCTGTCCCGCTCGCCGCTGGTCACCGTGACGGGAATCGCGGGGATCGGGAAGACCAGCCTGGTCACCGAGTACGTCCGCCAGCACCGGGCGGATCTCGACGCCGTGTGGTGGGTGCCGGCGGAACGCCCCGAGCTGATCGGCGAGCGGGTGCGCGAGCTCGCCCCGGCGGTGGGCCTGCCCGGCCACGCGGAACCGGCCGCCGTGATCGCGAACCTCGGCCGGGCCGACGGCCGCTGGCTGATCGTCCTCGACGACGCCGCCGACGCCGACACGCTGCCGGACTGGCTGCGGCCCACCGAACCCGGCCGGCTGCTACTGACCTCCCGCAACCCCGGCTGGGACCATCTCGGCCCGGTCGTGCCGGTCGGACCGATGGACCGGGCCGAGTCCGTCACCCTGCTCGCCGGCCGGCTGCCCGCCGTCGAACGGACGGTCGCCGACCGGATCGCCGAGCGGCTCGGGGACCACCCGCTCGCCCTCGACCAGGCCGCCCACCGCATCAGCACCGGCCGCACCCCCGCCGAGACCTACCTTCAGGTGTTAATCGACCGGCCGGAGGTCCTCCTGGCGCAGGGGGAGG
>NZ_MRUJ01000006.1:0-30438 GCF_002099325.1 Frankia sp. KB5
CTCTTCGCCGACGAGCCGACCGGCGCACTCGACTCGCTCACCGGCGAACAGGTGATGGAACTGTTGGTGGGTACGGCCCGCGAGCAGGGCACGACCGTCATCCTGGTCACCCACGAGCCCCGGGTCGCCGCCTACGCCGACCGGGAGGCCGTCGTCCGGGACGGCAGGGCCAGCACATTCGCGGCCGAACGGATCGCCCCGTGATCCCTTTCGCGTTCCGCCTCGCCGTCAGTGGCGGCCGCCACGCCCTCGCCCGGCTTGTGATGATCATCGCTGCCGTCGCCATCGGCGTGGGGCTGCTGCTGTCCACGCTCGCCAGCCTGGGCGCCGTCGACCGGTCGAATGCCCGGCAACTCTGGTACAATACCGGCGCTTCCAGTCGGACCGAGACGGCCTCGGTGGACCCGCTGTGGTGGCGGGCCCACCGCGACTTCTACGACGGCAGGTCGCTCATCGAGGTGGACGTCGCAGCCACCGGGCCGACCTCACCCGTCCCGCCGGGTCTGCGCAGGCTTCCGGCTCCCGGTGAGTACTACGTCTCGCCGGCGTTTGCCACGCTGCTGCGCGAGACCCCGGCGGCCCAGCTGGGCGACCGCATCCCGGGCCGGATGGTCGGCAGGATCGGTAACGCCGCGCTTGCCTCTCCGGACTCGCTGGTGGCGGTCATCGGCCGCACCCCGGCCGAGGTCAAGGCCGCGCCCGGGGCACGAGCGGTCACCACCATCGCCGGCACGCTGCCGCCCGCCTGCGACGATGCATGTCTCGGCGAGGGCGTGCGCGGTGACGCCATGACCCTCATCCTCTCGGTGGTGGCCGCCGCGCTGATCTTCCCGGTTCTGATCTTCGTCGGGACTGCGACCCGCCTGTCCGCCGCGACGCGGGAGCAGCGTTACGCCGCGATGCGACTTGTCGGCGCCACTCCCGGGCAGATCTCGTTGATCGCAGCGGTCGAGTCCGCACTGGCAGCCGCCGCTGGCACAGCCGCCGGCTTCGGCCTCTACCTCGCGCTGCGCCCGGTACTCGCCACCGTGCCGTTCACCGGCAGCCGCTTCTTCGCCGAGGATCTGACTCTCACCGCGTCCCAGGCGCTGGGGGTCGCCCTGGGTGTCCCGGTGGCAGCGGCGATCGCGGCTCGTATCGCGCTGCGCCGGGTCATCATCTCCCCGCTGGGCGTGACCCGCCGGGTGACCCCACGTCCGCCCCGGGCCTGGCGGCCGGTCCCGTTGCTGGCCGGTCTCGGGGAACTTGCCTTCTTCGTCGATCGCCGCCCGGCGACCACCAACGGTCAGACAGCGGCCTACCTCGGCGGCTTCCTGCTGGTGATGCTGGGCCTGGTGATCGCGGGGCCGTGGCTCACCATGGCCGCCGCCCGGGTAGTCGCACGGCGTACCAGCCGTCCGGCGACTCTGATCGCGGCGCGCCGGCTCGCGGACGACCCGAAGGCTGGTTTCCGTTCGGTCAGCGGACTGGTCCTGGCCCTGTTCGTCACCACGGCGACGGTCAGTGTCATCGGAACCATCAACCACAACCGCGGGGTGCTCAGCGGTGATCCGCAGACCCGGGTCGCGGTAGTGGACGGTGCGCAGCCCGGTGACCCGCCGATGACAGGCGCCGTGCCGGACCGGCTCCTCGCGGACATCCGGGCAGTCCCGGGCTTCCGGGGCCTCGGCATCGTCCACGCCAACCCCCACAGGATCGGAATGGACCCGGCGGATCCCCGGCCATGGGCGCCCGGCCTGGTGGTCTGCACCGACCTGGTGCAAATTCCGGTCATCGGCCGCTGCCCACCCGGGGCGGCCGTCGCGGCCGTCCCGCTCTTCACGTTCCTCGACGTCCAGTCGAACAGCACCCGGCAGTGGCCCTCCGCCGCGATCTCCCGGGAGCAGGCCGCCACACTGCCCGTACAGATGCTCTACGTGACTACCGACGGGTCGACGGCGGCCATGGAGCAGAGCCGGACCCTGCTGACCAGGACCTACCCGAACTACATGGCCCGCACGGTCAACGACTGGGGCTCCCAGCAGCAACGGGAGTTGGCCAGCTGGCGCCAGCTGGCCAACGTGGTGCTGCTGACCACCCTGCCGATCGCGGGCGCCAGCCTCGCCGTCAGCATCGTCGCGGGCCTGTCCGAACGCAGGCGCCCCTTCGCGATCCTGCGGCTCACCGGGGCGCCCCTACGGCTGTTGCAGCGAGTCATCGGCCTGGAAAGCGCGCTGCCGCTGCTGGCAGGAGCCGCCCTCGCGATCGGGACAGGCTTCGCGGCGGCGGCCATGTTCCTGAAATCCCAGATGAAATGCGATCTGATCTTGCCAGGCGAGGCGTACTACACGCTCGTCGTCCTCGGTCTGGCCGCGGCGCTGGGAATCATCACCTCGACCCTGCCACTGCTTAAGTGGATCACGGGCCCGGAGGCCGCGCGTAACAGCTGATGCTTCCCGCCACGCCCCCACCGCGACGGCGCCCAACTGTGGCCTGCCCTGTCTGTCGTCCGGATTCGGTGGATGAGCGACGCCTGGACCGTTCCCGCTTCGGTGGACACCCGGATTAGCTGTCCGATCCGTCGGGAGAGCGAGCGATGGGCGCGACACGCCGCAGATTCACCGAGGAGTACAAGGAGCACGCGGTCGTTGTACTCGGCCGGGTTGTGGACACCGTCCACATCCCCCAGCAGACGCCCGACGACCACCCGGTTCACCTCCGGGAACGCCTCCCAAGACGGCACGCTCGCCGGTGCTTCCTGGCTCTGGGGGGCACGGCAGCCTCTGCGGACACCACATACCTCCTTCGCCCACCTCGGCCCGGGCCTCACACAGTCGCCGCACGACCGTGACCACCGCCAACAGGCCGTCAACCCCTACGACAGGGGTAGCGCCCCGCGTCAGGCCCGCTGCCCCATGCCGGTGCGGACCTCTTCCCACCGGCTCCGCGCGGTGCTTGGCGTGAGCGGGGGTGTGGGCAGGCCCGCGCCCTCGCGCAGGCCGGTGAGGAAGCTGCCGATCGCGGCGCGGGCGTCGTGGCGGGGCGACCAGCCGAGCTCCGTCCGGGCCCGGGTGGTGTCCATGATCGGTAGATGCAGGACGGCGTCGAAGAGCTGCGGGGAGGCGGGCACCAGATGCAGGTGCCAGGCGGTAGCCAGAGCGCCCCGGGCCAGGCCGGCCGGCATCCGGATGATTCTCGCATTGAGGATGTCGGCGAGCAGGGGTACGTCGACCACCGGGTCGGCCGCGATGTTGAAGGCGCCGCGGGCCCCGGTCAGGGCCGCCAACCGGTAGGCGTCCGCGACGTCGGAGGAGTGCACCACCTGGAAGCGTAGCCCCGGCAGATCCGGCAGCACGGGGACCGTCGCGGGGTGCGTGGGCGCCGCTGCCGGCCGTACCACCCGGCCGGGTAGCAACGGCCCGGCGAGCAGGCGCCGTTGCTGGCTGGCGGCCTCCCGCTTGAAGATGAACCCGGGCCGCAGCCGTACCACCCGGATGCCCGGATAGTCACGTTCGAAGGTGTCGAGGACCCGCTCCAGATACGCCTTCTCCCGGGTGTAGGCGGCCTCGGGCCAGCCGTGGGTCGGCCATCCCTCGTCAACGATGCCTTCCCGGGCGGCGGGCGAGTAGGCGCCGACCGACGAGGCATGCACCAGCGCGGGCACGCCGGCTCGGGCAACGGCCTCGAACACGCGGATGGATCCCAGGACGTTGGTCCGCCATGTGGTCAAGGGGTTGTGGGTGGGTTGGAACAACCAGGCCAGGTGGATCACGACGTCGGCGCCCTGGAACAGCGGGGCGAGGTCGTCCGTGACGACATCGGCCTGTGCCCACCGGGTCTTCGGCGCCGTCCATGTCGGGGTGCGGCGGGACACCCCGACCAGGGAGCCGACCTCGGCCGACCGGCCGAGGGCTGCCAGCACGCTCGTGCCGACATTCCCCGTGGCTCCCACCACGACGATCTTCAGGTTGCTCGGGGTCGGCGTCACCTGATCCACCTCATCCACCTCCTGCGGTCGGCCGGGAATCCCCCGTCGGGGGAAGCGKTCTCCCTTCGGAGGAACGGATACCCGCCGACGGGCGTCCAGATGCAGCCCTCAGCTCTCGATGAGTTGCGGTGCGCCGTCCGTCACTCCGAGGCGGCCGCGAGGGAGGCGGCCGCGAGGGAGGCTGCCGCGAGGGAGGCGGCCGGTCTTGCCGCGAGGTCGTCCATCACCGTGGGGGAGACCCATTCGGCGGCCGGCCGGCGCAGGTGGGTGAAGACGGCCGGTCCGCGCTCCGCCTCGGCCCGTTCTCCCGGTCCGTTCCGCGTTGACCGGTCATCTCTGTCACCGACCGCTATCGACACAATTCTTTCTGTCGTATCGTCGTCYGGTCCGCGTTGCGGATATGGATCGGCGGGGTAACCGCACCCGCCCTCCTTGCCGGTTCGTCTTTATTATTTTTACCTTAGTTCCGCGAAACGCTGGCGGGTCGCGTCCCTTCGTGGTCGCCTATCGTTAGTGGTCCACCGCGTCGCCCACCACTCGGCGGCAGGAACATCAATTCCGTTCGTCAGTACTATGTGAAGTGTGTGATAATATGAAGAAGGATCTTGACTTTTCCCTAGTCGACCGGGCTCTGTCGGACCCGGCCGGCGTACCCGGTGACGGTCTGATGCTGCGGTCGGCGATGTCCTCGAAGCCGCCGGCCACCCCACGGCAGMGTCCTGACCACGGCACCGAGGCGAGCTTGAACCGACCTCCGATGGCGCGACCCTACGCTGCGGCGGGTGTCCTGTTCTTCGATGAAGAAGACCGCATACTGCTCGTTGAACCGTCGTACAAGCCGGGCTGGGACATTCCGGGAGGCTTTGTCGAACCGGGGGAATCGCCCTACTCGGCGTGCGTACGGGAGGTCGCCGAGGAGCTCGGTATCGCCCCACCGATCGGTGGTCTGCTCGCGATCGACTGGGCGCCATGTCTTAACGACGGGTGGCTCGACAGYGAGATGCTGGCCTTCGTCTTCGACGGCGGTGTGCTGCCTGCCTCATGGCGGGAGCGCATCCGGCTGGACATGGACGAGATCATCAACTGCGCGTTCGTCCCCGTGGACGAGGTGGGCGGGTTGCTGCCGTCCCCGCACGCGCGACGGGTCCGTGCCGCCGCGGCCCTGCGGGGGGTGCCGCAGCGTAGCGGATATCTGGAGTTCGGTAATCAGATTCCCGAGTCCGTCGGTGGTTCGGTGAGCGTCGCGTCGCTCGGTGAACCGGATGCTCGGGGCGCGGGCGCGGCTCAGGTGCTCGCGGGGCCACCCGCATGTGGTGCGGTGATGATGTCCAGCTTGGCGAACGAGGTGATGGAGGCATGACCGCCGGCGTCTCGGTGAGGATCCGGCGCACCGCCGGTTTGGCGTGACGGTTGCGCACCCACGCCCCCAACCGGGCCCGGGCACAGGGGAACAACGTGCCCAGTACCGTCGCGGTCGCGCTCGTGGTTCCTTCGATGGCGACGAACGTGTCCTCGGCCGGCTCACCATCCTGGCCGATCCCGGCAGGCCAAGCGCCGCGGGGCGCCCGCCGGCCAGGCGGACGCCCCGCGGGCTGTCACTGTTCGGGTGGTCCCGCAGTGTTCGGGTGGTCCCGTGAAGATCAGCGCATGGGCTCGCCGGTGCGTGAGCTCCGCTCCTCGCGGGCTGCCTGCCCGGGAAGCGGGCGGACCGGCCCCCCGGCCGCGGGACGGCCCGCGACGGCGTCCTCGGGCAGCGGGGTGTGCCGGATCTCCTCCAGATCCTCGGCGGACTCGACGGAGATCCGCGRCAGGACCCGGTCGAGCCAGGCCGGCACCCACCAGTTCGCCGTGCCGAAGATGTGCATCAGCGAGGGCACCAGCACGGTCCGGATGATGAAGGCGTCGATGAGGATCGCCGTCGAGAGCCCGAGGCCCATCAGCTTGATCACTCGTTCGTCACCGAGGATGAACGAGGCGAAGACCAGGATCATGATCGCGCCAGCCGCGGAGATGACCCGGCCGGTCTCGGCCTGGCCGAGCGAGACGGCGATCCGGTTGTCCCGGCGCGCGGTCCACTCCTCGTGCATCCGGCTGACCAGGAACACCTCGTAGTCCATGGACAGGCCGAACAGGATCGCGAAGAGGATCACCGGGATGAACGCCTCGACCGGGCCGCCGCTGATGCTGAACAGCGATGCGCCCCAGCCCCACTGGAACACCGCGACGACCACGCCGAAGGCCGCCCCGACCGCGAGCAGGTTCATCAGCGAGGCGGTCAACGGGACCAGCAGGCTGCGGAACACCGCTACCAGCAGCAGGAAGGCGAGGAGAACCACGATCCCGATGAACAGCGGCAGCTTGCCCGACAGCGTGCTGGAGAAGTCCTCGAAGGTGGCCGTGATGCCGCCGACGTAGATGCCGGTGCCGGCCTGGTTCGCCTGCGGGATCACGTGGTCGCGCAGCTGGTTGAGCAGCTTCGAGGTCGCCTCGGCCTGCGGGCTCGTCGTCGGGTACAGGGTGGCGATCGCCGCCTGCCCGTTTGGGCTCGGCCGCGGGGCCGAGACGGAGGCGACGCCTGGTGTCGCGCGGGCCGCCGCCACCACAGCGCGGAGGCTTGCCGTGTCCTGCGGCGAATGGATCTCGGCGACGATGCTGAACGGACCGTTGAACCCCGGTCCGAAGCCCTCGGCCAGCAGGTCGTAGCCGCGCTTGGTGGTCTTGGCGGTGTCGCCGTTGCCGAGGTCGGACGAGCCGAGCCGCAGCGAGAGGAACGGGATCGCGATGACGGCGATGACCACCGCGCTGACCACCGCGAACAACTGGGGCCGCCCCTCCAGCCGCTTCGCCCAGTGCCACCAGAAGCCCGAGGTGCTTTCGTGCACCGGGCCCTCCTCAGCCAGCCTGCGCCGGTCGCGCCGGTTGAGCACCTTCATGCCGTAGAAGCCGAGCAGGGCCGGCAGCAGGGTGACGGCCGCGGTCATCGTCATCGCCACGGCTACCGCCGCCGAGATCGCCACGCCGTAGAGGAAGCTCACGCCGAGCGCGAACATGCCGAGCAGCGCGATGCAGACGGTCATGCCGGCGAAGAGCACGGCGCGCCCGGAGGTGTTGACCGCGGTGACCGTGGCCTCCTCCGGGCTCTTGCCTGCGCGTAGGCCGATGCGGTGCCGGTTGACGATGAACAGGGCGTAGTCGATGCCGACGCCCAGTCCGATCAAGGTCGCGAGGACCGGGCTGAACTCGGCGATCGTGAGGACGTGGGAGAGCAGGATGATCAGGATGCTGCCGACCCCGAGGGCCATGATGGCGGTGATCAGGGGCAGAGTGACGGCCAGCAACGAGCCGAAGGCGACGAAGAGGATGATCGCCGCGGCGATGATGCCGATCAGCTCGCTGTAGCTTTGCTGCTGCTGCTCGATGATCGAGACGACCTGACCGGTCGCCTCCACCTGCAGGTCGTCGCCGCCGTAGCCTCGAGCGGTGTCGACGAACCGCTGGATGTCGTCCTTGGGCAGCTCGATGCCCTGCAGGTCGAAGTCGACGGTCGCGAAGGCCGTGTGCCCGTCCTTGCTGATCTGGGCGGCGCCCCGCGGCCCGTATGGGCTCGTGATCCCGGTGACGTGCGGGACCTTGGCGAGCTCGCCGAGCATCTCGCTGGCCCGATCGGAGATGGCACGGTTGGTGATACGAGTCTTGTCACTGTGCAGCACGATGGTGGCGCTGTCTCCCGACGCCGCCGGGAAGTCGCGTTGCAGGAGGTCGATGGCCTTCTGCGAATCGGTGCCGGGCAGGGAGAAGGCGTCCTTGTAACTACTTCCGGCCACCTGGCTGATGCCGCCGAGCCCGAGCAGCGCGACGATCCACAGGAACAGGACGAGCCGACGGTGCCGGAAGCACCAGCGGGCGAGCGAGGCCACGGTTTCCCCTCGGGCGTTGGTGATCGGTGGTGTCGCTACCTGCGACGTCATGCTGACGATTTGCTGCTGATTGCTACCGAGAAACTTACCGGTCGTTCAGTAGGTAGAGTTGAGGGTAACATCCGTCGCGGACTCGATCGGGGGGGTGTATGGCCGCCATGACCGAGCCGACATCGCCCGATCCGGCATCGCTCGATCCACGGGGCGATACCAGATCGCGGATCCTCGCCGCCGCCATGAGCCTCTTCAGCGAACAGGGGTATGCCGGCACCTCGGTGCGGGACATCTCCGAGCGGCTGGGAGTGACGAAGGCGGYGCTCTATTACCACTTTCCGTCGAAGGAGTCGATCCTCGACGCTCTGCTGGAGCCCTTCGTGTCCGAGTTGGGTCGACTTGTCGATCTCGTTCGGCAGTCCCCGCCGCCGCCCCCCCGGATCATCATCGAGCGATTCGTCGAGGCGCTGGCGGGCCCCGGTGGCGTGCTGCTCGTCTTCGCCGACGACCCTTCGGTGATTCACCGTAAGATCGGCAAGAGCGACATACTGTCCCTGCAGCAGGCCCTCGTGCACGGGCTCGCGGGGCCGGCTCCCACCCATCTCGGGTTGCTGCGCGCGTACTGCGCGGTCGGATCCCTGCGGGGGGGGATCATCGGGATGGCGATCGAACGTGCCCAGGCCGCCGCCAGGCAGTCCACCAGCGCCGACGAGGAGCGCCGCAGCGGCGCGGGCGAGGCGGTCACCTGCTCCGAGCGCATCCGGGTCCTTGTCTCGCAGGTATCGAGGACATTCACCCCGCTGGTCTCCGCCGCGGAGCAGGGGGAGATCGTGGCTGCCGCCCTCGCCGCTCTCGGTGACGATCCCGCCGACTCCGTCTCCGTCTCCGCCGCTGGTTCCGGCGGCTGCGGCGCGGTGGGTGATGAGGGGCATGAAAGTGACAGGTCTCCCTCCGGTGCTGACCTGACCGGGTCACGGGATGCTCCGGTCGCCGACGCGGGTCCGGTCGCCGACGCGGGTCCGGTCGAGACATCCTGCCCGGCGCACGAAGAACGTCCCGCGTTCCGGGAGGCCGCGGCGCCTCACCGGTCTCCCGCGCCGGACCTGGCCTCCGTCCGGCTCCACTGACGACTGTATGCGCCGGACCGTGAGCGATCCGGTGCATCACCCCTTCGTATCCACCCACCTTCGCGGTTCATGTGCCTCATCTCACTCTTCAGACGTTCGTAGATGGTGGTCCGTCTATTTGGTCGTGGCAAATGCCGCTTTCGCTCTTGTTTGTCTGGGGCGGTAGGGTGGTCGCGTGTGGAGGATGGATCAGCGTTTGGATGATGAGCCTTCCGCCTGTCCGGCGCACGCCGCGGACGGGTCGACACAYCTGCCGCCGGAGGTAGGTCTCGGCGGCTTTGYCTCCGTCGCGACCGGTGATCCTGTGGTGACCGGATCGGACTGACGGGAGGGTGTTGGCGTCGGAGCAGGCCGACCATGACCCTGACGCCGTGTACCGGCATCGAGTCGGCAAGGTGTCGTCGGCGCGTCCTTCCTCCGGAGGCAATGCGGTTGTAAATAGTCCGCAATACCCAGTCGTCGATGTGGAGCCAGTTCGAAGTCCCCGGAAGAAGGTCTCCGAGAGCAGATTCCGAATCGATCGGACCGCTGTCATATCGGGCGACGCCGGACGGTCGGGATGAGGGAGTGTGATAGGGAGTCCGGAGTCGCGCTAGGCCCCCGCCGTCCGATGTCGCCCATCTGACCATGGACGATCCGGCGACGGGACGGTGGAATGGTGGCAGTCGTGAGCCCGGTGGCGCGGAGTTACCAACGCGCCGCGGATCCGGAGCCCGGCGTTGATGAGATGAGCAGTGGCTGTTCGGATCGGTGCCGCCCGCCAGGGTGGCCGACGCAACGATCCGGCCGGCGAGTTCGTGCCAGCGGACCACACCGAATCACCTTCGGTCGGACCACCTCGCAACGCGGGGCGACGAGTAGGGAAAGTTGTAGGTGACGTGCAACCAGTGCCCGCGGGGGAGAACGGCGTGAGGGGAATGACCGGAAGCGGTGTGTCGTGAGCACCCGGTCTCGCCCCGCTTTCGGTAACGGAGTGTCTACATCTCTCACCGSGCTGGCCCTACGGGCCGGCTCGGTCGTCTCGACCTGGCCGCCCCGGACCGCCGTCATCACGGGAGCATCCAGCGGTATCGGCCGGGAGGCCGCGCTGCTGCTGGCCGCGGACCGATGCCGGTCGCTGCTGGTCGGTCGCAACGGGGCCGCGCTTGACGAGGTGGCCGCGGCGACCGAGGGGCACCGGATCGCGGTCGACCTGTCTAGTCCCGGCTCGGAACTGATGGTCTCCTCCCGGGCGACCGAGCTTCTCGGCGAGGTCGACCTGCTGGTGTGCTCGGCAGGCCTCGGGGCGGCGGGCCCGTTCGAGGTAATGTCCCCGGCCGCGATCGCGGAGCTGGTCACGGTCAACGTGCTGTCGCCGATGATGCTGGTCCGGGCCATGTTGCCGGCCATGCTCGACCGCGGCCAGGGGCGCATCCTGCTGGTGGGCAGCATCGCCGGCGCGCTGGGAGTGCGCGGTGAGGTCGCCTATTCCGCAACCAAGGCCGCTCTGCTCGGTTTCGCCGACGCGTTGCGGTCCGAGGTTGCCGGTCGCGGTGTGACGGTGACCCTGTGTCTACCTGGTGTCGTCGACACACCATTTTTCCACCGCCGTGGCGCGCCCTACGTCCGTCGCTGGCCCCGGCCCATACCGGCCGGGCTTGTCGCGCAGCGCATGCTGGCGGCCACCGGACGCGGCGACGCTGAGATCTGGGTGCCACGCTGGTTACTCGGCGCGGTGCGGGTCCACGGTGCGATCCCGTCGGTCTACCGCAGGCTGGCGGGTGTCTTCGGATGATCCGCGGCGTGGTCTACCCGGCCGCTTCCGGCTCTCCGACCGGCCCTGGGGGTGAGCGACACCGACGATGAGAGTGCCGCGGCCGACGGGCGGCCACCGGCCGYAGGCCGCCCAGGTGGTGCCGCCGGAGCATCATTCCGCCCACGGACCTGTGAGGACCAACCGAAGGGGGCCGGCCAGGCGGAGCTCATCCCGATACCGGCCCAGGGCCGGCCCATCTCCCGTACCGGCCCGCGCTGATCGTGCCCATGACCACCCGGTGCGATCCRCATCCTGATCGCCTCGGCGAGACCCGGGCAGCCACCCCCACCGCGGAGCCTTCCGAAGAGCCTTCCGAACCCGGGCTCTGCGGGTACGTCCGCGCCGGTCGTGGCATCCGGGGATGCGGGATCCGACCCGACCGCGTCCGTAGTGCAGACCGCCATCGAAGGAGAGGCGTATGACAGCCATCGACGCCCGAACCAGCCCATCACGCACGCCTGCCCAGCCGGCCGCGACGGGCCTGGCAACTCCCGCCGAGCAGCTGCTGCGCGCCGCCCCGGCGGAGAACTTCCCGGTCTCGCCGTTCGTTCTGCCCGCGGCGRTTCGTTTCCACTTCAACGCGTTGTACGCCTTCAGCCGGCTCGTCGACAACCTCGGCGACGAGGCGGCCGGCGACCGGCTCGCCCTGCTCGACCRGTTGTCGGCGGACCTCGAGGTGATCTGGACAGGTGGGCAGCCGGAGCTGCCGGTCCTGCGCCTGCTCGCGCGGACCGTGCGGGACTGTGACCTGCCCGCCGAACCGTTCCAGCGCCTCGTCGAGGCCAACCGGCAGGACCAGCGGGTCACCCGTTACGAGACCTTCGACGACCTGGTCCGCTACTGCACGCTCTCGGCCGATCCGATCGGACGGATGGTGCTGGGCGTCTTCGGGCTGGCGACCCCCGACCGGGTCGTGCTGTCGGACCGGGTGTGCACCGCCTTGCAGCTCGCCGAGCACTGGCAGGACGTGGCCGAGGACCTCGCCGCCGGCCGGATCTACCTGCCGCTGGAGGATCTGGACACCTTCGGGGTGACCGAGGCCGATCTGCGGGCTTCCGTCGCGAGTCCGGCCGTGCGCCATCTGATGGCCTTCGAGGTCGCTCGGGCCCGTACGGTGATCGACCAGGGCGCTCCCCTGGTGTCGATGGTGCCCGGGCGGCTGCGGCTGGCCCTGGCCGGTTTCGTGGGCGGGGGCCGGGCGGCGTTGGACGCGATCAGGCGCGCCGACTACGACGTGCTCGGTGGGCCACCGAAGGCGACGAAGCCACGGGTCGCCGAGTTCGCGCTGGCGGCGCTGGCCCGGTCGCTGGCTCCCGGAGCGTCGGCGGTGGCGCACACGGCGGCCGCCGTCGCCACCGCGACCAGCGCGGCCGGGGCCTGGCCGGGTTCCGGTTCCGGTTCCGGTTCCACAGCCCACGACGGCACCGCCGCGACGAGTACCCAGGCCGGCGTCCCCGCAGCACAGTCCGTTCTTCCGGAGATGGGTGAGGTTCGATGAGTACCGCGGCGCAGTTCCCCGCGGGCCGGCCGACCGTGGCGGAGGCGTATGCCGCCTGCGAGGCCGTGACCAAGGAGGCGGCACGCAACTTCTCCTACGGCATTCGCCTGCTGCCGGCCGAGAAGCGGGGGGCGCTGAGCGCCGTCTACGCGCTCGCCCGCCGCCTCGACGACATCGGCGACGGCGATCTTCCCGAGGAGGCGAAGTTCGCCGGGCTGGCCCAGGTCCGCGCGGAGGTCGAGGAGCTGGGGACGAACAGCTCCGATGATCCGGTCTTCGTCGCCCTCGCCGACGCCGCCCGCCGGTTCCCGATCCCGTTGGAGGCGTTCATCGAACTCGCCGACGGGGTCGAGAGTGACGTGCGCGGCACCACCTACGACACGTTCGACGATCTCGTCGGCTACTGCCGCCTGGTCGCCGGGACGATCGGGCGTCTCTCGCTCGGCATCTTTGGCAGCGAGCGGGCCACCTCCCACCGCGACGCCTCGGGGGTCGCGGACGCCCTCGGGGTCGCACTCCAGCAGACGAACATCCTCCGGGACGTGCGCGAGGACCTGCTCGGCGGCCGGATCTACCTGCCGCGCCAGGAGCTGAAGGCCGCCGGCGTCGAACTCGAGGTGGACGCGACCGGTCGCCTCGGCGGCCCCCCCGACGCGCTCATCGCGTACCTGCGGACGTCGGCGCAGCGAGCGGAGGAGTGGTATGGGCGTGGGCTCGTCCTGCTCGACCTGCTCGACCGGCGCAGCGCGGCCTGTTGTGGGGCGATGGCCGGCATCTACCTGCGGCTCAACCGGCGGATCAAGACCGATCCGTCCGCGGTGCTCGATCGTCGGCTGGCGCTGCCCGGCTGGGAGAAGGCGGTCGTCGCCGCCCGCAGCCTCGCGGGGCGGCCCGAGATGAGGGCGGCATGACCACGGGTGCCGGTGCGGACGTCGCGCCGGCATGGGGGACGCGGCCCGCCGGGCGGACGGACGAACGCCCGCATCTCGCCGTCGTCGGCGGCGGGCTCGCGGGCATGGCCGCGGCGCTGCTGGCCGTGGACAGCGGGGCCCGCGTGACCCTGCTGGAGGCACGTCCCCGCCTCGGCGGGGCGACGACGTCGTTCCGGCGCGGGCAGCTGTGGATCGACACCGGCCAGCACGTGTTCATGCGGTGCTGCACGGCCTACCGTGGGCTGCTGCAGCGACTCGGCGTCGAACACCTGACCACCCTGCAGTCCCGGCTGGACGTGCCGGTGCTGCTCGGCGACTCGTTGACCCGGACCCGGCTGCGCCGGACGAGGGTCCCGCTGCCGGCGCCACTGCACCTGGCCCCGGCGTTGCTGGGGTACCAGGCGCTGCCGATCGCCGAACGGCTGCGGGCCGGGCTCGCGGCGTTTCAGCTCGGGCGGCTCGACCAGCGCTCCCCGGCGGTGGACGAGCAGTCGTTCGGCACCTGGTTGTCCACCCACGGCCAGGGCCCCGCGGCGACGAAGGCGTTGTGGGAACTGCTGACGGTCGCGACGCTGAACGTGCCCGCCGCCGACGCCTCCCTCGGCCTCGCAGCCAAGGTCGTGCGGACCGGTCTGCTGGAGGGCGCCGCCGCCGGGGACCTCGGCTGGGCCGAGGTCCCCCTGTCCCGACTGCACGGCGACGCGGCGATGGAGACGCTCACCGCGGCCGGCGCCGACGTGCGCACCGGGGTGAAGGTCCGGTCCATCACCGCCGCGGGCAGCGGATGGGAACTGGCCGTCACCGCGGGCGGGACCGGTCGCGGCGCGGCGGTGCCCGGCACCGACGACCGCGGCGTGCTGCGGGCGGACGCGGTCGTGCTCGCGGTGCCGCCGCCCGCCGCCGCGTCCCTTCTGCCAGCCGGCGCCGAACCCGAGGCGGCCCGGCTGCGTGAGCTCGGCGACTCGCCGATCATCAACGTGCACATGATCTATCCTCGACCGGTGATCGACGGCCCGTTCCTGGCCGTGGTCGACTCGCCCATTCAATGGATCTTCGATCGCACGGTCTCCTCCGGGCTCGCCGCTGCCGGCCCGCCCGGTGCCCAGTACCTGGCGCTGTCGCAGTCCGCGGCGGAGCCATGGGTCGATCGTCCGGCGAACGAGCTGCGGACCCTGTTCGTCGAGGAGATGGCCCGGCTGTTCCCGGCCGCGCGGGCGGCCGGGCCACTGGAGGTTTTCGTCACTCGGGAACGTACGGCGACCTTCCGGCAGGTGCCCGGTTCGCTCGCGTTGCGTCCGGGCGCGTCGACCGGCCTGACCGGCTTCGCCCTGGCCGGGACCTGGACCGACACCGGATGGCCGGCGACCATGGAGTCGGCCGTGCGTAGCGGACTCACTGCTGTCCGTGAGAACCTGGCCGGTATGGGGGTCGACGTCAACGAGCCACGCGGGCCGGGCCCGCAGGCCCGAAGGACGGACGGACGGCTCCCCGAGCAGGTGGGTGAGTCGGTACCGGTAGGCACTGAATCGGTGAGCGCACCGGGCGGCGGCGCCACGGCCGCGCAGGTGCGGGATCCACAGGATCCACGAGGGGACAACGCGGTTCCCGCCGGATCGGCGGCGGTCGTCCGGCCGCTTCCGTCCGGCCAGCCAAGGCACACATCCACAGGGGGATTCCCGGTATGACCATGACGGTTCCGGATGCGATCGAGCGTGGGCGGACCCTCACCGTGCCTGCCTTGCGCGCCACGGTGGATCGGCTCCACCCACGACTTCGTCACGTCGTCGCCTACCACCGCGGCTGGGTCGACGCCGAGGGCGCGCCACTGTCCGGCGGCGGGGGCAAGCTGGTACGCCCGGCGCTGGCGCTGCTGTCGGCGCAGGCCGCCGGCGCCCCGGCGGAGACCGGGCTGCCGGCAGCGGTCGCCGTCGAGCTGGTGCACGACTTCTCGCTGCTGCACGACGATCTTATGGACGGCGACACCGAGCGCCGCCACCGGCCCACGGCCTGGACGATCTTCGGTGCCGACGGCGCGATCCTCGCCGGGGACGCGCTGCTCGGCCTCGCGACCCAGGTCCTGCTGGAGGTCGAGGGGGAGCCCGGCCGTCGTGCGGCGCTGATCCTGGGCGCGGGCGTCCAGGACCTCGTCCGTGGCCAGGCCGAGGACCTGATGTTCGAGAAACGGTCGGACGTCAGCGTCGCCGAGACGCTGCACATGGAGGACGGCAAGACCGGCGCGCTGCTGGCCTGCTCGGCCTCCCTCGGCGCCGTGCTCGCCGGGGCCGGTGACGACATGGTCAACGCCCTCGCCGAGTACGGCTCCCGGCTCGGCACCGCGTTCCAGCTCATCGACGACCTGCTTGGTATCTGGGGTGATCCCTCGGTGACCGGCAAGCCGGTGTTGTCGGACCTGCGTTCCCGCAAGAAGTCGGTGCCGGTCGTGGTGGCCCTGGAGGCCGGCGGAGCCGCGGCCGAGGAGCTGCGGGCGTTCCTCACCGGCACCGGGGAGTCCACCGAGGCGGAGCTGACGCACATCGCGGACCTGATCGAGCGGGCCGGCGGGCGGGACTGGACCACCGCCGAGGCCGGCGGCCAGCTGAAGGCCTGCGAGAACGTGCTCCGCTCGCTGTCGATGCCCGCCGAGATCGAGGCGGAACTGCTGGCCCTCGCGCGCTTCGTGACCGAACGAGACCGCTGAGGAGACGACGGGTGAGTGCAGTCGCCGTTCCCGCCCGGCCCGGCGATCAGCACGTTGATCGTCTTCATGACCATCGCATGTACGACGAGGGGAGTCGTCGATGAGCCTGACCTCGGACCCGTCCCCGGCTGCTCCAAAGGCCGCGAAGAGCTCGAAGCGCGTTAACATTCCCGCGCCCGCCACGCCCGACGCTTACGGGATCTCCCGGTCCTCGCCACCGCTGTCCGGCGGTGGTGTGTCCGGCGGTGGTGTGTCCGGCGGTGGTGTGTCCGGCGGTGGCGCGGCGACCGCCGACGGCACCCCGCCCACGACGCAGACCTCGGTCGATCCGGACCTGGYCGCGGCGATGACCGCGGYCAACCAGGCTCGGGACCACCTCCTCGGGCTGCAGTCCGAGGAGGGCTGGTGGAAGGGCGACCTCGAGACGAACGTCACGATCGACGCCGAACACCTGTTCATGAAGCAGTTCCTCGGCATCCGCACCGAGGAGGAGACCGAGCCGATCGCCCGGTGGGTGCGGTCCCARCAACTCGCGGACGGCGGCTGGKCCACGTACTACGGCGGACCGGCCGAGCTGTCCACCACGGTCGAGGCGTACATCGCCCTGCGTCTGGCCGGTGACGAGCCCGACGCCCCGCACATGGCGGCGGCGGCCGCGCTCATCCGCTCCCAGGGCGGGGTGGCGGCCGCCCGGGTGTTCACCCGCATCTGGCTGGCGACCTTCGGCGAGTGGTCCTGGGACGACGTGCCCGTCCTGCCGCCGGAACTGATCTTCCTGCCGTCCTGGTTCCCGCTGAACGTCTACGACTTCGGCTGTTGGGCCCGCCAGACGATCGTCGCGTTGACGATCGTCGGGTCGCTCCGGCCCGTGCGCGACCTCGGCTTCAGCATCGACGAGATCAAGGTCGCGGCACCCGTGACGCCGCCGAAGCCGGCCCCGCTGCACAGCTGGGAAGGCGCCTTCGAGCGGTTGGACGCGATCCTGCACCGCTATGAGCGCCGGCCGATCAAGGTGCTGCGCACCCTGGCGCTGCGCCGGGCCACCGAGTGGGTCGTCGCCCGCCAGGAGGCCGACGGGTGCTGGGGGGGCATCCAGCCGCCGTGGATCTACTCCGTCATGGCGCTGCATCTCATGGGATACCCCCTCAACCACCCGGTGATCGCCACGGCGTTCCGGGGAATGGAACGCTACATCATCCGGCGCGAGACCCCGGAGGGGCCGACCGCCCAGATCGAGGCATGCCAGTCGCCGGTCTGGGACACCGCGCTCGCGGTGGTCGCGCTCTCGGACGCCGGCGTCCCCGCCGACCATCCCGCGATGGTGCGGGCCGGCCGCTGGCTGGTCGACGAAGAGGTCAGGGTGGCCGGGGACTGGGCGGTCCGCCGTCCGGCGCTCGCCCCTGGCGGCTGGGCGTTCGAGTTCGACAACGACTTCTACCCGGATACCGACGACACCGCCGAGGTCGTGTTGGCGCTGCGTCGCCTGCTCGGTGGCAGCCATGTCACCCCGGGTGGCACCGTCACCCCGAGTGGCAGCGTCACCCCGGGCGGCACCGCCGAGCTCTCGCCGGCCGCGCGTGACCGCGCCTCCCGCGGCCTCGCGGCGGTCGACCCGCAGCTGGCCGGGGCGATGCGCGCGGCCGCGGCCCGTGGGGTCGACTGGAGCGTCGGCATGCGGTCGTCGGACGGGGCCTGGGGTGCCTTCGACGCCGACAACGTGCGGACGCTGACAGCGAAGATCCCGTTCTGCGACTTCGGCGAGGTTGTCGACCCGCCGTCGGCGGACGTCACCGCCCACATCGTGGAGATGCTGGCCGACCTCGGCCGTTCCGACCACCCGATCACCCGGCGGGCGGTGCAGTGGCTGCTGGACAACCAGGAACCGGGCGGCTCCTGGTTCGGCCGGTGGGGGATCAACCACGTCTACGGCACCGGCGCCGTGGTTCCGGCGCTGATCGCCGCCGGCGTTCCCGCCGACCACCCGGCGATCACAGCCGCGGTGCGCTGGCTGCTGGAGCACCAGTCGCCCGACGGTGGATGGGGTGAGGACCCACGCTCCTACGACGATCCGGCCTGGATCGGTCGGGGTGAGCTCACCGCCTCGCAGACCGCCTGGGCCCTGCTCGCGCTGCTGGCTGTCGACCCGCACAGCAAGGCCGTCAAACGGGGAGTGCGCTGGCTGTGCGAGACCCAGCGGCCGGATGGGACCTGGGACGAGCCCCAGTTCACCGGAACCGGTTTCCCCGGTGACTTCTACCTCAACTACCACCTGTACCGGCTGGTCTTCCCGCTGACCGCGCTTGGTCGGTACGTGACCCTCACCGGGGTGGCCACGCCATGAACATCTTCGCATCCGCGGCCGGCGGCGACGGGAACGCCGGGGGCGCAGGGGACGTCGGGGACGGCGCGTCCGCCGGGGACGGCGCGTCCGCCGCCACGACGAGCGCGGCTCAGAGGGCCGTCGCCGCGGCCGCGGGTGCCGGGATCAGGACCGTTCCGGCCTCCCCCACCGAGATCCCGGCGCAGGAGTCGTCGTCGCCGTCCCTGCCGTCGGCCGCGCTCCCGGCGTCGGTCCACCGGCCGGCCGCGGCGGTCGTCCCGGAGCAGGAGCCAACCCCCGTGCGCGGTCGGGCGCGGCTGGTCGTCGCGGCGGCCCTGCGGGTCGAGGCAATGGCCGCCGGTCGGTCGGGCCTCAGCGCGGACACCGTCATCGTGCGCACCGGCATGGGTCCGGAACGGGCGCGCAAGGCCGCCCGGCTGGTGCGCGACACAGGCCCGGACGCCGTCGCCCTCGTCGGTCTCTCCGGGGGACTGGCGGCCGGGATCGAGCCCGGTGACGTCGTCGTGGCCAGCGAGATCCGCAACGCCGACGGCACCGTCGCCGGCCGTTGCGCGGCCGCGCCCCTGCTGGCCGGCGACCTGCGCCGGCTCGGGCTCACCGTGCACGTCGGCCCGATCGTCACCGTGCCGCGGCTCGTCGGCGGCACGGCCCGCGCGGAACTCGCCGCGACCGGGGCCCTTGCCGTCGACATGGAGTCCGCGGAGCTGGCGGCGGGAGTCGGCGACGTGCCGTTCGCCGCCGTCCGCGTCATCGTCGACACGGCGGCGCAGCCGCTGGGACGTATCGACCTGGCCCGCCGCGGAATCCGTGGTCTGCGCACGATGCGTCCGCTCGGGCGCCCCATCGAGGCGTGGGCCGCCGCGGTCGGCCGTCGCCAGGTTCTGCTCGCCGAGCCGCGGGCGTTCTGCGCCGGCGTCGAACGGGCGATCGAGGTCGTCGAGCGCGCCCTGGAGATCTACGGCGCGCCGGTCTACGTCCGTAAGCAGATCGTGCACAACGCCCACGTGGTAGCCGACCTGGCCAGCCGTGGAGCGATCTTCGTCGAGGAGCTCGACGAGGTGCCCGGCGGCTCGACGGTCGTCTTCTCCGCGCACGGAGTGGCCCCGGCCGTCTGGGACCAGGCGGGCGAGCGCGGCCTGTCCGTTATCGACGCCACCTGTCCGCTGGTGGAGAAGGTGCACACCGAGGCCCGCCGGTTCACCGCCCGCGGGGACACCGTGCTGCTCATCGGCCATTCCGGCCACGAGGAGGTGGACGGAACCCTCGGCGAGGCGCCCGGCCGCATCACGCTGGTCGAGTCCTCGGCCGACGTCGGCTCCCTCGACGTTCCCGATCCCGAGCGCGTTACCTACCTCATGCAGACCACGCTGGCCCTGGACGAGGCCGCGGAGGTCGTCGACGCGTTGACGGAGCGGTTCCCGGCGATCGTCGGGCCGGGCTCCACCGATATCTGCTACGCGACCTCGAACCGGCAGAACGCGGTCCGCAAGGTTGCCGAGGAGGCCCAGCTCGTCCTCGTCGTCGGCTCGGCCAACAGCGCGAACTCCGTGCGGCTCGTCGAGGTGAGCAGGCGCGACGGCGTCGAGGCGCATCTGGTCGGGGACGTCGGGGACGTGCATCTGTCCTGGCTTGCCGGCGTGGACACGATCGGCATCTCGGCCGGCGCCTCGGCCCCGCCGTCCCTCGTCAACGAGCTCCTGACCGCGTTGTCGGGTCTCGGCGCGACGGACGTCTCGGTGCGTTCCGTCGGCACCGAGACGCTCGCCTTCCACCTGCCCAAGGAACTGCGCCGACCGGCCCCGGCGCCCGTTCCAGGGCCATAGTGCGCCCGGCTCCCGGGCGGTCCCGAGGTGCGGCCCGGCGAGGGCGAAGCCGGTGGCGTCGCCCGGGCGACACGGTGGGGTTCGGTTCAGCCGGATGCGGCGCCGCGATCGGCCGCGGGCGGCCGGGTCGGTGCGGCGTGCCGCTCACCCCACCGGCGCAGGGCCAGCAGGACCGGTGCCAGGTCCCGGCCGGAGGACGTCAGCCGGTACTCGTGCCGGGACCGGGCGCCCGCCTCCTGGTACGGCTGACGCTCCAGCACCCCCGCGCGCTCCAGCGCCCGCAGCCGCTCGACCAGCACGGCTCGGGGCGCCCCGGTGCCGGCCCGGATGCCCTCGAAGCGGTGGACCCCCAGCGTGATCTCCCGGATGACCAGCAGGGACCAGCGCTCACCCACGACCTCCAGCGTCCGCGCGATCGGACAGGCCCGCGGGCCGTCGGACGATTCCTGCATCGGTGCATCCTATCGATACTGGGTACGTATCCTGAATGCAGCCAGTCTAGGCTGCGGGCATGACCACGACTGAGCCCGAATCCGCGCGGCCCGAATCCGCCTCAGGCCACCCGCACGACCCGGCTGCCTGGGGCGAGCCGCGGAGCAAGACGATCACCTGGCACGACCCGCTGCCGGTCGCCGCGGCGGCGGCGTCGCTGAGCGGGTTGGAGTTCCTGTCCGCGATGCGTGACGGGCGCATTCCGCCGCCCCCGATCTCCCGCCTGTTCGACTTCCGGCCGGTCGAGGTCGCGCCGGGAGACGTTGTCTTCACCTGTCTGCCGGACGAGTCGGCCTACAACCCGATCGGCCTCGTCCACGGTGGCCTGGTCTGCACGATCCTGGACACCGCGACTGCCTGCGCGGTGCACTCCACGCTGGCGGCCGCGGTGGCGTATACCTCCATCGAGATCAAGGTTAATTACCTGCGGCCGGTACGCGTCGTCGTCGGCCGGCCGAGCCGGCTCACCGCGCACGGCTGGGTGACCAGGCCGGGACGGCGGGTGGCTTTCGCTGAGGGAGACGTCCGGGATGACCAGGGCAAGGTCGTGGCCACCGCCAGCAGCACCTGTCTGATCATGGGTGAGACGGCCTGATCCCATGGTCTGATCCCATGGCCTGATTCCGCGGCCTGGCCGGAGACCCGACCCGACGCTCGGCCGGGCCGGATGCGACCACGGGCACGTCGTCGGGCTGCTGGCCCGACATCGTCCGTGGACTGTCCCGAACCCGTGTCCGCGCTGTCCCGGCCTTGTCTTCCCGGTGTCCGCAACTCGGCGGGGTCGGCTAACGGACACCCTTGTGGGGCAGTTCATCGGACGATCCACATGCAGTCTGTACGTACACGCTGTATGGTCAATGCAGAGATCATCGCTCATCCACTGGTGACCTAACGAGAGGGGGCCAGCCGTGGCGGTCGAGTGGCGGTACCAGCTCCGGATTGGGACCTACCTGGCGAAGCAGAAGCTGCTTCGTCGCAAGCACTTCCCGCTCGTACTGGAGCTGGAGCCGCTGTTTGCCTGCAACCTGTCCTGCACTGGATGTGGCAAGATCCAGCATCCGGCGTCCGTGCTCAAGCAGCGGATGAGCGTCGACGACGCCTTGGCCGCGGTGGAGGAATGCGGTGCTCCGGTGGTCGCGATCGCGGGCGGCGAGCCGCTGATGCACCCGCAGATCCACGAGATCGTGAACCAGCTGGTCAAGCGCAAGAAGTTCGTGATCCTCTGCACGAACGGGCTGCTGCTCCAGAAGAAGCTCAAGAACTTCACCCCGTCGCCGTACTTCACCTTCGTCCTGCACATCGACGGTCTGCGTGAGCGGCACGACGCGGTGGTGGAGAAGGAGGGCACGTTCGACGAGTGCGTCCGTGCCTTCCACGCGGCGAAGGCCGCGGGCTTCCGGGTCGGGTCCAACTCGACGTTCTTCAACAACGACAGCCCGCAGGACGTCATCGACATCCTGACGTTCCTCAACGACGACCTCAAGGTCGACCAGATCCAGCTCTCACCCGGCTATGCCTACGAGAAGGCGCCCGACCAGGAGCACTTCCTGGGGGTCCAGGAGACCCGCGAGATGTTCTCGAAGGTCTTCGCGGACGGCCGGCGCAAGAAGTTCCGGCTCAACCACTCGCCGGTCTTCCTGGACTTCCTGGAGGGTAAGAGGGAGCTCAGCTGCACCGCGTGGGGCATCCCGAGCTACTCGCTCTTCGGCTGGCAGAAGCCCTGCTACCTGATGAGTGACGGGTACGTCTCGTCCTACAAGGAGCTCGTCGAGACCACCGACTGGGACGCCTACGGTCGTGGCAAGGACCCGCGGTGCGCGAACTGCATGGCGCACTGCGGCTATGAGACCTCCGCGGTGCTGGCCACCATGGGTTCCCTCAAGGAGTCCATCCGAGCGGCCCGCAGCGTCTGAGCTGGCTCATCGTGGTCTGAGCCGGCTCACGGCGCCACCGTCACCGTCAGGTGACGTCGTCCGGCCGGCAGGTCGCCGCCCCGACCGGGTTCACCCGGTCGGGGCGGTCGTCGTCTGTGCCGCCCCGCCTCGCGTCGGCGGGAGCAGGGCCGGCGGGAGCAGGGTTTCGCTGGCGTTGACGACGCCAGCCGGCCTTAGCCGGCGGTCCCGCGGGAGCCGGCGCCGCCGTCGGCACTGACCGGCGGCTGCTCGGCGAGATCGCCACCGCGGCCGAGCCCGCGCAGCAGCCGGTCGAGCACGGTGCCGACCTCGAGGCGGGCGGTGTCCGGGTCCGCGGCGCCGGCGGTGTAGATGCTCGCCTCCGACAGCAGGGCGGCGACCAGCCTGGTCAGCGGGACCACTGGCAGCGGGTCGATGCGGTCCTCGGCCATCGCGCGCTCCAGCCACTCCGAGAGCAGCCGGTAGCCGTGCTTCTCAACGAGCGCATCCCAGGCGTCGTTGCCCAGCACGGCCGGACCGTCGACGAGGACAATGCGCTGGAAGTCGCTGTCCGCGGTGGAGATGTCGAGCAGGGACTGGAACCCGGACCGGAGCTGCGTCCAGGCGTCGCTGGGAAGCTCCGCGTCCCGGGCAAGTTCACCGGCGACGAGCTGTTCGGCCACCTCCGTCGCGACCTGTTCCATCACGGTGCGAAACAGTGCGGCCTTGTCGCGGAAGTGGTGATAAAGCGCGCCGCGGGTGACCTGCGCGTCGGCGACGATCTCCTCGGTGCCGGTGGAGGCGAACCCCTGTTCGGCGAACCGACGGCGGGCGGCGGAGATCAGGGCCTGACGGGTGTCAGCCGTCTGCTCGGTACGACGGCTTCGTGTCACCCCTTGATTATGGTGTAGCCGAGGCCGTTGTACCCACTACCGTCCCGGCACGAGCGGGCCTGGTCGTGACGAAGCTGCTCCGATGCACCCGCAACCGCCGACGGACGCCGATCCGTGGCTGTTGCCTCGCCCCCTGGTCGCGCCCTCGCCAGCCGTTCGTCGCGCATCGCCGATCACTTTTCGTTTTCAACTGGTTGCAGCCGGGTATCTCCGATCACCCCTGTCGATCATGAGGTTACGGGAGGTGCTCATTGTTGCCGCGGGGCGTGGTGGGCACCATCGTCGATGCTCATGTCGGCTACCCCGCCGCCGGCCRGAGGCCTGGGATTTCATGGTGGCGCGGCAGGAGAGTTTCGGGGGGGAGATCTCCATACCGGCTCGGCCAGACCGGGACGGAAGCCTTGTAACCCCGCATTACCCGGGGCGCCCGCACGCCCTTGAGGGGCCCGTGGCAGTATCACTTTCTGTGACAGTGCTGCTGTGGGTCGCCGTTGCCTCTCTGCTCGCCTGGCTCTACCTGACCGTCGGCCATGGGTTCTTCTGGCGGACCGATCAGCGCCTGCCATCCCGGCAGGCGCCGACCGCTTGGCCCAGTGTGGCGATCGTCGTGCCGGCTCGGGACGAGGYCGACGTSCTTCCCGTGACGYTTCCGAYGCTGCTTGCCCAGGACTATCCCGGTCCTGTCCAGCTGATCCTGGTGGACGACGGTTCCACCGACGGGACCACGGAGGTTGCCCGGGACCTGGCGGAACAGGCCGCCACGCGTGGTGAGACCAACGTGACGCCGGCCATGACCACATCCACCGAACCCCCCACTGGCTGGACCGGGAAGCTGTGGGCGCTGCGGCGGGGCATCGAGTGCGCTGGCGACGTCGACTTCCTGCTCCTCACCGACGCGGACATCTCCCACCGCCCGGGATCGCTGACCGCGCTCGTCGAGTCGGCGACCTCCCAGAAGCTGGACATGGTGTCGCAGATGGCCGTGCTACGGGTGCAGACCGGCTGGGAGCGTCTGATCGTCCCGGCCTTCGTGCACTTCTTCGCGATGCTGTACCCGTTCCGGTGGTCGAACCGGCCGGGTTCGCGGGTGGCCGCCGCGGCCGGCGGATGCTCCCTGATCCGCCGGGAGGCCCTTGCGGCGGCCGGTGGACTGGCGGAGGTGCGCGGCGCCGTCATCGACGACGTGGCGATCGCGCGGATCATCAAGCGCTCGGGCGGGCGGACGTGGCTCGGACTCGCCGAGCAGGTCCACAGCCAGCGCCCGTATCCGCGGCTCGCGGATCTGTGGAAGATGGTGTCCCGCAGCGCCTATGCGCAGTTGCGGCACTCCCCGTCGCTGCTGGTCGGGACCGTGTTGGGACTGAGCCTGGTCTTCRTCATCCCAGTGGTCGCGACCATCGTGGGCATCGTGACCGGCGACGTCGCCACGGCTCTCGTCGGTGGGATCGCTTGGTTGATCATGACTGTCACCTATCTGCCGATGACCCGCTACTATTGTCAGCCGCTGCCGCTGGCCCTGCTGCTCCCCGGAGTGGCCGTGCTGTACCTCGCGATGACGGTGGACTCGGCGCGGCTCAAGCGGGCCGGGCGGGGAGCGGCCTGGAAGGGACGTACCTACCAGGATCACGGTGCCCCGGCCGCCGCCCCCGAGTATCCGAACGGCCCGGGTGAACGGCGTGAGGGTTCGGTGGCCGGGCCGCCCGACTCCGGCGGCTCATCGGCCTCCGCCGGCGGCTCATCGGCTTTGCCATCCGCCTCGTCCACGGTGCCCGCAACACCCCTGGTAATGGCGACATCCTCGGCGGTCCCCGCGCCGGCCGTGGCGCCGGCTTCCCCCACGCCTACGTCCATACCGACGCCCACTCCCACGCGGTGGCCCGCATCGTCATCGGCCTCGCCGCCGGTCCGGGGCGGATCGACCGATCAGCCCCGGACCTAGCCGGTGGTCCCGAGCTAGGACGGGGTGCCGTGGCCGAGTCGGTAGAGGGCGGTGRCTAGGAACGCTCCGTCGCGTGAGTGAGTCATCCATCCCGGCCGGGACAGTCGAACAGGACCGGCTGGCGGTCGGCCTCACCATCCGCGACAGGCAGATCGTCGCCCTGCTGGGTCGGCCTCCGGCTTGGACCGCGACAGTAACCGCCGGGCCCGCGCCGGACAGGCGGTCGCGCTGTTCTATCGGCTCTACGGCACCGCACCCGCGCCTGACTGCCCGTCCGAGTCAGACCGTGGCAGGAGCCGGCCCTTGTTCCAGACGACGTCGGAGAGTAACCGCATTCTCGGCAAGGGCGGAGATGAGATAACCCGGACCAGCCAGGGGAAGCAGCGCCACCCCGTCCGCGACGGCCGCTTGCGCGCCGGATTCCGCCCTCTTTGCCGGCACGGACTCCCGCCGGGCTGCCGGAGAGCCCACCGGATCGGGCCCCGCGACGAGGAGCGACCCGAGGGCACGAGCCGAGCCGAGGAGGGCTGGTCCGGTCAGGCCAGGTATCTCGGGACCGAGGACGAGATCCTGGCGCAGCAGGGGGGTCGGTTCGGATGGCGGATCCACCTCCGCATGGGCGTCCATGTCCACCCGCAGGGTGCTACGTATCGATCCGGTCGTCTCCCCGAATCGGCCCAGCACGATCTCCTCGCGCAGCCGTAGCCAGGCCGTGGTCGCCAAGTGCACATCGGTCACCAGGAGATGGTCCGAGCCCCGCGCCGCGACGGTCGGCTCCGGCGCGAAGTCCAGCGCGCCACCCGGGGCCACCCGTGCCGACACGGTGAAGCGGGACGGCCCGGGCCCGTGACCGGGCAGGGCCACCGTCGCGGCCACCGAACGCACCACCAGGCGCACCCCGCTGCCGACGGAGATGTCGAGTCCCAGATCATCACCCGCCAGCGGTCCGGCGGTCGCGTTGACCAGGTGAACCGTCGCGGTCGGCAGCGCGTCCGCGGATAGCGCGGGCACCGTAGACGGGGCCCTGGTCCGACCAGGGGATGCTCCGGTCTGGCGCAGGACGATCGGCACGTCGGAGCGCAACTCGATGAGCCTCGCCGTGCCGTCCGGAGCCGATTCGACCCGGATGACGGCCCGTGCCCGTACGGCCGTGCGGCCCGTTCGGGCGGCCGTGACGAGGGGGCCCTCCGGCCCGGCCGCGACCCCGCCCAGGATGACCCCCCGTCTCATGGCTGCCATGGTGCCAGCCGGGGGCGACGGGATCGGCCGGCGCCCGCGGGTCCACCCGGCGCCGCGCGATCGCGATCGGCCGAGTAGCCGACCATGCGAGTAGCCGACGGGCCGGGTCTGGGACCGATGACGACGAGTCGGCGGGCACCGGTCAGGATGTGAACATCCGTAGCGCCGTGGTGCGGTGCCGTTCGGCCAGGAGATCGAGGCGGATACCGGTGACGGCGGGCAGCAGCCGGGGCGGGCGTCGGGAAGCCTCCGCGCCGGCCAGCGCGATCGCCTCGACCTCGTCGGCGAGCCGGGCGAGCACGGCGGTGACGGCCAAGGGGTCCAGCCCCATCAGGCGGGTCGCGGCGGTCGCGGGTCCGGTGACCGTGGTGTGGGCGGCGACCAGGGCGGCGTCCGAGGGACGCAGGCCCGCGCCCGCGGCGACCATGCCTAGTGCGCACGGGTGGTGCGGTGCACGTGGACCGGGCGGCACGGGCCAGGCGGCCCGGCCCGCTCGCAGCAGCGTGCGCCCCTGAGCCCGGCTCGCGTCGCGTTGGGCGGGGGAGGGCATCCGGGCGTCGAGCTCGGCGTCCAAGGTGGCGATGGTGGTGGGTGTGACGATGGTGACGGGTGTGACGGATGCGGTGGGGACGTGGTCGGCGTGTGGCGCCCGCGTCGCGGGACCCGGCTGCGTGCCGGCCCGGCAGGCTGCGGCCGCGAAGGCCGCGGCGACCAGGCCGGTCGTGGTGAGCCGTCCGACGAGGAAGGCCGCCAGGTCGGACAGGTTCGCCAGACTCCCGTCCGTCACCGCTGCTTCAACACCGCCCGAGTGGGCGTGACCTCCCGTGGGCATCCGGCCGTCCGCGAGGACCAGCAGCGTCGCCCGCCGTCCGGATCGCCCGGTCGGACCAGCCACGTCCTCGGTCCCGCCGTCCCGTGCGGTATCGCCCTCAATCGTCACCGTAGCCGCTCCCGGCGTTAGTCAGTGTCCGAACCGCTGTGGCGTTTACATTCATCGGGCCCGGAAGCCTCTGGATACGCAGTGACAGCCGTGGTAAGAACCGTCAGAACACTCAGAATCAGAACATTCAGAACAGGAAGTAGCGCTGGGTCATCGGGAGTTCGCTCACCGGATCCGCCTCGATCGCCTCACCGTCCACCGTGACGGTGAACGTGTCGGGGTCCACCCGGATGTCCGGTGTCGCGGTGTTCTCGGGAAGATCCGCCTTGCCGCGGCGGCGCACATCCGCGACCGGCACCACCGGGGTGGCGAGCCCCAGCCGTCCGGGCAGCCCGTCCTCGATCGCCGCCGGGGCAACGAAGATCAACGACGACGCGGCGGCCGGACCACGGGCGGCTCCCCACATCGGCCGGGGCAGCACCGGCTGCGGGGTCGGGATGGAGGCGTTCGCATCGCCCATCGCGGCCCAGGCGATGAACCCGCCCTTGAGGACCAGCGACGGCCGCACCCCGAAGAACGCCGGGTCGTACAGCACCAGGTCGGCGAGCTTGCCGGGCTCCACCGAGCCGATCTCCGCGTCCAGGCCGTGCGCCACCGCCGGGCAGATCGTGTACTTGGCGATGTAGCGTCGGGCCCGGGTGTTGTCGGCCCGATCGTCGCCGGCCAGGGACCCGCGCCGGAGCTTCATCACATGCGCGGTCTGCCAGGTACGCAGGACGACCTCGCCGATCCGGCCCATCGCCTGCGAGTCCGAACCGATCATCGAGATCGCGCCCAGGTCGTGCAGGATGTCCTCGGCGGCGATCGTCGACGGCCGGATCCGGCTCTCGGCGAAGGCCAGGTCCTCGGRCACGCTGGGGTTGAGATGGTGACAGACCATCAGCATGTCGAGGTGCTCGTCGAGGRTGTTGACGGTGTGCGGGCGGGTCGGATTCGTCGATGACGGCAGCACGTTGCCGGCGGCCGCGACCGTGATGATGTCCGGGGCATGCCCGCCGCCGGCCCCCTCGGTGTGGTACGCATGGATCGCCCGACCGGCGATGGCGGCCAGCGTGTCCTCGACGAAGCCGGCCTCGTTCAGGGTGTCGGAGTGCAGCGCAACCTGGACGCCGGCGGCGTCGGCGACCCGCAGGCAGGCGTCGATTGCGGCCGGCGTCGTYCCCCAGTCCTCGTGCAGCTTGAAGCCGGCCGCCCCGGCGCGCAGCTGTTCCCACATCGACTCGTCGCTGACCGTGTTGCCCTTGCCGAGCAGGACAACGTTGACCGGCCAGTCGTCCAGCGCGGACAGCATCCGCGCCAGGTTCCAGGATCCGGGCGTCACCGTCGTCGCCTTCGTGCCCTCGGCCGGGCCGGTGCCGCCGCCGATCAGCGTGGTGATGCCGGCGCCCAGCGCCTCCGGAACCTGCTGCGGGCAGATCAGATGGACGTGGCAGTCCACCGCGCCGGCGGTGAGGATCTTCCCGTTACCGGCGATGATCTCGGTGCCGGGCCCCATCACCAGCTCGGGATGGACGCCGTCCATTGTGTCCGGGTTGCCGGCCTTACCCAGCGCGACGATCCGGCCATCGCGGATCCCCACGTCGGCCTTGACCACACCCCAGTGGTCGAGAACGACGGCGCCGGTGATGACGAGGTCGGGCGCACCCTCGGCGCGGGTTGCCAGGGACTGCCCCATCGACTCACGGATGACCTTGCCGCCCCCGAAGACGGYCTCGTCACCGGTCCCGGTGCCCGCCGGCCCGCGGCTGCGGTCCTCCGTCACCTCGATGAACAGGTCGGTGTCCGCGAGCCGGATACGGTCGCCGACCGTGGGGCCGTACAGCGCCGCGTAGCGGGAGCGGTCGAGTCGGCTCACGAACCCTCTCCCTGAAAGCCCGATATATCCTCGATCGTCGCGGTGTCCGCAATCCGGGTGCCGCTCGCGGCGTCCAACGGGCCGGCCGATTCCGGCCGCAGGCCCGGCACGACCCGGGCGCCGGCCAGCGGCACCAGTTCGATCTCGCGTTCCACGCCGGGTTCGAAGCGGACCGCGGTGCCGGCGGGCACCGCGAGCCGGTGGCCCCAGGCACTCGCCCGGTCGAAGTCGAGAGCGGGGTTCGCCGCGGCGAAGTGGTAGTGCGAGCCGACCTGCACCGGCCGGTCGCCCATGTTACGGACCAGCACCGTGCGTACCGGGCGTCCGGCGTTGATCTCGACGGGATCGTCGCCGGTCAGGATCTCCCCGGGGATCACGGGATCGGCCGGTGGACGGTGACCAGCTTGGTGCCGTCCGGGAAGGTGGCTTCGACCTGCACCTCGCCGAGCATCTCCGGCACGCCCTCCATGACGTCGTCCCGGGTGAGCACGGTTCGCCCGGCGCTCATCAGGTCCGCGACGCCGCGACCGTCCCGCGCGCCCTCCAGCAGGAACGAGGTGATGATCGCGGTCGCTTCGGGATGGTTCAGCCGCAGCCCACGGGCTCGCCGTTCACGGGCGAGCCCGGCCGCCACATGGATCAGCAGTCGTTCCTGTTCATGGGGGCTCAGCAGCACGAATGCGAAGCCTAGCAGGTCGGGGAATGCCGCCGGCCTGGTTCGGTTCGGCGCGGTCCACGACATGCCGGCGACGCTCCGGCCCCGATGCTCGTCGGACATATCGGGGCGCAATGTGACGGTCAGGTGAACGGCGACGCTCTCGCAACCCAAGAAAAGTTTCGTCCAGGTTTCTGTCCCGACATTGCCGGGGACGCCGCGGGAGCGTGGTGCCGTCAACAGTAAGAATGGAGTTACTGGTAATTCACCCGGGCGCGATGGGACCGATACGCATCCTTTCTAGCGTCCGGGGAACCGCTCTGGCGTCCGGGGAACCGCTCGGGCCGGTCGGACCGACCGGCAGGTGGGGGTACGCCCGGAATGAGGCTGACAGGGGTTCGGTTGCTCACACTGGTCTTCGGGCGGGGCCGCGCCGCGGTC
>NZ_MRUJ01000050.1:0-10012 GCF_002099325.1 Frankia sp. KB5
GTCGCGGTGCGAGCCGCCGACACCGAGGCCGAACAGCGCCAGCTGATGTGGGCCGGCACCCGGCGCCTGGTGCTGCTGGGCGTCCCCTCCCCGGTGCGCGGCCTCAACGCCCGGCTGTCGAACGCCGCGAAGCTGGCCCTGAGCCACAACCCGCACCGCGACGCCGCCGACCTGCTGGACGACTGTGTGCGGGCCGCCGCCGACCGGTTGATCGCCGCGGCCGGCGGGCCCGCCTGGGACGAAGCGGGCTTCACCGCGCTGCTCGCCGCGGTACGCGCGGGACTGCCCGAGGCCGCCTTCGAGGTGGTCCGCGAGGTTCAGCAGGTGCTCGGCCTCGCCCACGCGGTCGATCTGGCGCTGCGCGAGCTGCGTGCCCCGGCGGTGGCGGCGTCGGTGGCCGACGCGCGTGACCAGCTCATCTCGTTGATCTACCGGGGATTCGTCACCGACACCGGGGCCGACCGGCTGGCGGACCTCGTCCGCTACCTGACCGCGCTGGAACGGCGACTGGAGCGGCTGCCCCGCGATCCCGGGCGGGACAGGCTCAACACCGCGACCGTCGGGCGCGTCCAGGACGCCTATCGGGAGCTGCTCGCCACCGTCCCCGCCGGCCGGGAGCCGGCGCCCGAGATCCGGCGCCTCCGCTGGATGATCGAGGAGCTGCGGGTGAGCCTGTTCGCGCAGAGCCTGCGCACCCCGTACCCGGTTTCCGAGGAACGCGTCTACCGGGCGATCGACGCCATCCTCGGTTAATCCGTTTCGGTGACTATGCCATGCTGGGACGGTGACCGGCGGGGGCGATGGGCACGGCGCTCCCGACTGTTTCGTGTCGTACGCGGACGACGGGCGGGCCTGGGCCGAATGGATCGCCGGGACGTTGGAGGATGCCGGCTACCAGGTCCTGCTTGAGTCCTGGGCGCCGGCGGGGACGCATCGGGTGGGGTGGCTGGACCGGGCGGTGAGCCAGGCCCGGCACACGATCGCGGTGGTCTCCGACGGCTACCTGCGCTCCTAGCCCGCGGTCGCCGAATGGGCGGCGGCGTGGTCGGCCGACCCGACCGGAGGCGAACGCCGGCTGCTGGTGACCAGGGTGGCGGACCGGCCGCTGCCCGGTCTGCTAGGCCAACTCGTCCCGGTCGACCTGTTCGACCGCAGCGAGATCGCCGTCCGGGCCAGCCTGCTCGCGGCCCTGCGCGGCGACCGGCCACAACCGGAACAGCCGCCGGGCTTCCCGGGCCGGCGGGGGATCTTCCCGCCGGAGCTGCCGGCGGTGTGGAACGTGCCGGATCAGCCGGCCCGGTTCGTCGGCCGGACGGCCGCGCTCGCCCGGCTCGACGAGGCGCTGTCCCGCTCGCCGCTGGTCACCGTGACGGGAATCGCGGGGATCGGGAAGACCAGCCTGGTCACCGAGTACGTCCGCCAGCACCGGGCGGATCTCGACGCCGTGTGGTGGGTGCCGGCGGAACGCCCCGAGCTGATCGGCGAGCGGGTGCGCGAGCTCGCCCCGGCGGTGGGCCTGCCCGGCCACGCGGAACCGGCCGCCGTGATCGCGAACCTCGGCCGGGCCGACGGCCGCTGGCTGATCGTCCTCGACGACGCCGCCGACGCCGACACGCTGCCGGACTGGCTGCGGCCCACCGAACCCGGCCGGCTGCTACTGACCTCCCGCAACCCCGGCTGGGACCATCTCGGCCCGGTCGTGCCGGTCGGACCGATGGACCGGGCCGAGTCCGTCACCCTGCTCGCCGGCCGGCTGCCCGCCGTCGAACGGACGGTCGCCGACCGGATCGCCGAGCGGCTCGGGGACCACCCGCTCGCCCTCGACCAGGCCGCCCACCGCATCAGCACCGGCCGCACCCCCGCCGAGACCTACCTTCAGGTGTTAATCGACCGGCCGGAGGTCCTCCTGGCGCAGGGGGAGGTGAGCGGGCGGCCCGGGGCCACCGCCGCCACCCTCTGGGACGAGCCGATCCGCCGGCTCGACGCCGAGGCACCGGCCGCCGGCCACCTGCTGCGGATCGTCGCGCACGGCGACAACGAACCGATCCCGATCCGGCTGTTCACCGCCGAGCCGGACGTGATCCCCGATTCCGGGCTGCGGGCGGCGGCCGGCGACCCGCTCGCCCTCGCCGACACCGTCGGCGTCCTGGAGCGGTACGGCCTGGCCCACCGCGACGCGGACACCGTGACGATGCACCGGCTGGTGCGGGCCGCCGTGCACACCCACACCGGCCCCGACCAGGCCGACGAGATCGTCGCGACCATGGCCCGGATGCTGCGCGCGTCGCTGCCCGACGCCGTCACGGCCAACCCGGAAGCCTGGCCCGCCTGGCGGGAGCTGCTCCCGCACACGCTCGCCGTGCTCGACGCCACCGCCACCGACTCCACCGACGCCGACTCCACCGACGCCGACGGTCCGGAGGCCGACGGTCCGGAGGCCGCCTGGCTGGCGGAACGCTCGGCGGCCTACCTGCTCGGGCAGGGCCGAGCCGATCAGGCCCTCCCCCTCGCGGCCCGCGCCCTGGCCGCCCGCGAGCGGCTCGACGGCCCGGTGCACGTCGACACCCTGGCCTGCCGGGAGACCCTCGCGCGGGTCGCCCTCGGCGCCGGACGGATCGACGCCGCCGGCCGCCTGGCCGAACACACCGTCGCCGACCGCGAACGCATCCTCGGCCCCGAGCACCCCGACACCCTGGTCAGCCGGGACACCCTAGCCCAGCTATTCCAGAAGGTCGGCCAGACCGACCGCGCGGTCGAGATGTTCCAGCGCACCCTCGCCACCCGGGAACGCATCCTCGGCCCCGAGCACCCCGACACCCTGGAAGGCCGGCACAGCCTCGGCCGCGCCTACGACGCCGCCGGCCGCGACGACGAGGCGGCCCGGCTGCTGCGGGACACCCTCGCCGACCAGCGGCGGATCCTCGGCCCGGAGCACCCCGCCACCCTCGACACCCGCCACAGCCTCGCCGTCGCCTACCGCCGGATCGGCGCGGTGGGCGACGCCGTGCCGCTGTTCGAGCAGACCCTCGCCGCTCGCGAACGGGTCCTCGGCCCCGAGCATCCCGCCGCCCTCGGCACCCGCCACCAGCTCGCCGTCACCCATCACCAGGCCGGACGGCTCGACGACGCCACGCGCGAGTTCGGCCGCGCGCTGACCGGCCGCGAGCGCACCCTCGGCCCCGACCACCCCGACACCCTCGAAACGGTCGACGGACTCGCCCGCGCCCACCTGTACGCCGGACGGCTCGACGACGCCGCACGCGAGTTCGGCCGCGCGCTGACCGGCCGGGAACGCGCCCTCGGCCCCGACCACCCCGAGACCACCGAGACCCGCGAGAGCCTCGCCACCGCCCACCTCAGGCTGGGCCGGCCCGGCGAGGCCGTCCCCCATCTCGAACGCGCCCTCGACCGCCACGAGCACGTCCTCGGCCGCGCGCACCCTTACACTGTCGAGGCCCGGAACGCCCTCGCGACGACCTACCGGCGCACCGGGCAGCTTGAGGCGGCCGTGCCGCTGCTCGAACGGCTGCTCGCCGACCGGAGCCGGGCGCACGGCGTCGGCGACGCGCGCACCCTGCGCACCGCCGACGGGCTCGCCGAGGTCTACCGGACCACCGGCCGGCTTCCGCAGGCCGTCGGCCTGAACGAACGTGTCCTCGCCGTCCGCGAGCGGCTCCTCGGCCCCGGCCACCCCGACACCCGCGCCACCCGGGGCGCCCTCGCCGACACCTACCGCCAGGCCGGCCGGCCCGCCGACGCCGTCCCCCTCTACCGCGCCGCGCTCACCGACGCGCTGCGCGAGCACGGCCCGTTCCATCCGGACAGCACCCGGGCCCGCCGCACCCTCGCCGACACTGTCGGCGAGACCCGCCACGATCAGCCGCCGCCCCTCGAACGGCCGATCCCGGTGGAGCCGAGATTCCGCCACCGCGACCCCTGACTGGCGCCGGCACGCCGGTCACCGCGGGTCGGCCGGCCCGGCCGGCTCGTCGGGGTCACCGGGGTCGACGGGCGGAAATCGATCAAGCAGCTCCAGCTTGCGGAGCAGCGCCTCGTCCGCCGCCCCCCGCGCCGGCCGCCCGCCCTCCGCCACCGCCCRCTCGCGGTCCTCCGCCCGGCGCCGTGCCGCCTCCCGGGCGGACTCCGCATCCATCCGGTCCAGCAGCTCCTGCCTATACCGCTCGAACCACTTCCGGTTCTCCCGCCGCTCCTGTTCGGCGGCAAGCTCATTCGTCAGCTCCTGGCCATGCCGCGCCCTCCACACCCTGCTGAACGAGCCGTCCCAGTCGACCGGACGGAAGTCGAACCTGCCCRCAAACGTCGCCCCAGCCTCATCCGCCCCCGCGTCGGCGTCCGGCCCCGGCTCGGCATCGGGCGCCGGCTGCCCGGACGGTTCCCGACCGGCTGGCGACCGCGCCCCCGGTTCACGCTCGGCCGCGGGCTCACCTGACGGATCGGCGGTTTCCTCGGACATCACAGTCTTCTCCCGTCCCTGAGGCTCACCGTCATGATCCCACCATCACCGGCCCGCCGTGCCCCCCACCACGGTCCCTCCAGGGATGATCAGCGACATCTTGATGTGCCGGACCGGCCGCGGTGGTACCGGTGTTGCGATCCCTCCAGGGATGATCAGCGACCCGCTGGTAAAGCTGCAGGTCAACGCCATGATCTACGATGGTCCAGGGGCTACTTTTGCAGCGGTCCGGCGGTAGTGCAACAGCCCAGGCCAGAGCCATGATCGACAGCCATGAGCATCGAGCTCCGGCTGCCCATTGCGACGCCGAGCCACTCCGTCTCGACAAAATCCGGGATGCGGCAGACGTGGACGCTGTCAACGGCCTGAGGATCGGGTGGGACTTGGGGATCGGACGGGACGAGTGGCCCGCGGGACATGAGAAGGGCCGCACGAGTGCGACCAGGTGTGACGCGGGCCTGGGCCGTGCGGCCTGCTGTTCCCATCCCGCCCTGACCATGATCTTCCGTGCGCCCCTCGCCGATCTGGCCGCGGAGCTCGCCCCCACCATGGGCCGCCGACTTCCGCCCCCGGTCGCTACCCGAGGTCCAGGACGGACGTGCCGGCGACCGCCGAGCAGACGTGCAGCACGGCCCGCCGGTCGGTGAGCGCGGTATACGCCGGCTCGAACGCGTCGGTGAAGGCGGTCAGCCGGGACCGGTCGACGAGGGCCACCGCACAGCCCGCGAAACCACCGCCGGTCATCCGGGCGCCGAAGCACCCCGGAGCCGCCGAAGCCGCCTGGACCGCCGCATCGAGTTCCGGACCCGACACCTCGAAGTCCTCCCGGATCCCGCGATGCCCCGCCAGCAACAGCCGCCCGGCCGTTGGGGCGTCGCCCGCGCGCAGTGCCGCGGCGACGGCGTCGACCCGGGCGTTCTCGGCGACGACGAACCGGGCCCGGCGCAGCGCGGCCGGATCCAGCGCGACCGGATCCAGCGCGACCGGATCCGGCCCGGTCCCGCCGGCCGCTCCGCCCGGCCGGGTTGTCCCATCCGACCGGGCGGACCTGCCGAGCCGGGCCACCGCCTCGTCCATCGACCGGGGCGTGAGGTCCCGCAGCGCGGCGACGCCCAGCGCCCGCGCCGCCCGCTCACACTCCGCCCGTCGGGTGGCGTACTCGCTGGTCACCACCTGTCGGCGCGAGCCGGTGTCGATGACCACCACGGCCAGCCCGCCCGGCAGCGGCACCGGCTCGGTCGTCAGCGTGCGGCAGTCGATCCGCAGCGCGTGGCCGGCCACGCCCGCGGCGCAGGCGAGCTGGTCGAGCAGGCCCGTCGCCGCCCCCACCCAGAGGTTCTCCGCCCGCTGGGCGAGCAGCGCGAGCTCCGTCGGCGATGGCGTCAACCCGGCGAGATGCGCACCGGCCAGGGCGACGGCCAGCTCCAGCGCGGCCGAGGAGGACAGTCCCGCGCCGACGGGGATGTCGCTGGCCAGCGTGCCACGCCAGGGCACCAAGCCCCCTCCGGCGGGGAAGCCCGACCCGGCGGCGGCACGGGAGCCCCCCGATCCGGCGGCGGCGCGGGAGGCCGACTCGGCGGCCAGCATCACCGCGACGCCTTCGACATACCGGACCCATCCGGGTGCCCGGGCGGACACCGGCGTGTCGAGGCCCGGCGGCGGCAGCGGGATCACGGCGGGCACCGCGTCCTGCTCGGACACCAGCCGGAGCTCGGGTGCCTCGTTACGGCGCAGGGCGATGCACAGCTCCCGGTCGATGGCCACCGGAAGACAGAAGCCGTCGTTGTAGTCGGTGTGCTCGCCGATGAGGTTCACCCGGGCGGGCGCGCGGACGAGGTGGGTGGGCCGCTCTCCGTAGGTCTCGACGAACGCGCGCACCGCACGCTCGGTGGCCGGATGCTCGGTGGCCGGATACTCGGCGGCTCTCATGACGCCAGTGTCGGGGAGTCGCGGGCCCTGCGGCACGCGGAATGACCACGGCCGCGCGGGCTCGGCTCAGGTCCGGTTCGCGGCGACGGGAGCCATGACGGCGCGCAGCCGGTCCGCGGCTGCCTCCGGGGTGAGGTCGCGCTGCACGTCGGCGAGCATCTCGTAGCCGACCTGATGCTTGCGAATGGTCGGGGAGCGCAGCAACGGCGGATAGAAGTGGGCGTGCAGCTGCCAGAACGCCGCGGGTGGATCGCCGGGTCCCCAACCAGGATCAAGGTCCGGCCCCAGCCCCGACTCCGGCCCCAGCCCCGACTCCGGCTCCGGCTCCGACCCCAGCTCCGGCCCCGGCCGGGGTCCGGGCGCGGGATGCGGCCCGGGAGCCCCGTGCCAGCCCATCGAGAACGGGAAAGGATGGTCGAACAGGGCGTCGTAGCCGGTGAGGAGGCGGCCGAGCAGGCGGGACAGCCCGTCCCGCTGGTCGTCGGAGAGCGCGGCGAGGCGGTCGACCGGATGCCGGGGCAGGAGCAGGGTCTCGAACGGCCACAGCGCCCAGAACGGCACGACGACGAGCCAGTGCTCCTCCGCCAGGATCACCCGCTCCCCCGCCGCCGTCTCGATCTCGGCGTAGTCCATCAGCAGGGAGCTGCCAGACCGGGCGAAGTGCTCCCGCTGCCGCGCGTCCTCGGCGGCTGGCTCGTCGGGCAACGCGTCGCAGGCCCAGATCTGACCGTGGGGGTGCGGGTTCGACGCGCCCATCGCGGTGCCGCGGTTCTCGAAGACCTGCACCCAGCGCCAGGTGCGGGAGAGTTCCTCCTCCTGCGCCGCCCAGGTGTCCACGACCGCCCGGACCTCGGCCGGAGTCATGTCGACGAGCCCGCGATCATGACGAGGGCCGAAGCACACGACCCGGCAGGTCCCCCGGGCCGGTTCGCTGCGCAGCAGGCCCGATCCGGGACCCGCCGGCCACACCGGGGCCGGGTCGGCGGACGGGGCGACAGGCGGGTCGGCGGGCGGGGCGACGAGCAGGGCTGCGGGCCGAACCGGGTCGGGACGCAGCGCCGGGAAGTCGTTGGTGAACACGTAGGTACCGGAGTAGGAGGGGTTACGTTCACCGCCGGCCCGGAGGTTACCCGGGCAGAGGTCGCATAGAGGATCATGGGCGACCGCGGCCGGCACCGGCGGTGGTTCCTGACCGCCGTGCCACGGTCGCCGCGTCCGCCCCGGCGAGACCAGAACCCAACGGCCGGTGAGCGGGTTGAACCGCCGATGCGTGATGTCGTCCATTGCGACGAAGCCTGCCATGGGCGGCGACCGCGGCAAACGCGCTGCCGGGACGGCCCGGGGTGATCCCCGTTACCACGAAGCCGAGGCGTGACGAGGGGCGACGCGGGGCAACGAGGGGCGGCGAAGCATGACGATGCGTGACGGGACATGACGGGACGAGGCGTGACGAGGCGTGACGACCAGCCCGTCGCGGCGCCGCCGGGTTCCGGGAACCTCATGTTGAGTTCAACTTCAACGCCATAGTCTGCGGGCATGCTTCCTACCGATATGATGACTGTGGGTGAGCTCTCGCAGCGAAGTGGCTTCGCCGCGTCGGCGCTGCGCTTCTACGAACAGCAGGGCCTGCTCACCGCCACCCGGACCTCGGGTGGGCAGCGCCGGTACGAGCGCCATGTCCTGCGGCGGCTGGCGTTCATCCGCGCCGCCACCGCGGTCGGGCTCRGTCTCGACGAGGTGCGGGAGACCCTGTCGACGCTGCCCGAGTCGCGCACGCCGACCAAGGCGGACTGGTCCGCGATCTCGCGGCGGTGGCGCGGCCGGCTGGACGACGAGATCGCGGCCCTGGTCGCTCTGCGTGACGGACTCAACTCGTGCATCGGCTGCGGCTGCTTGTCGCTGCGAAGCTGCCGCATCTCGAATCCGCACGACCGGATCGCCGAGCTGGGGCCGGGCGCTCGCGCGCTGCCGGCTGCGCTGCGCCGGACCCACAACCCCCTCGATCGGTGTGGTCAGCCCGTCCGATAGGACATCGGACAGGACATCCGCGATAGGACAGACGCGACGGTACGCGGGTGGCGGTCCATCGCCGGACCGACATGAGCCAGATCCGGGACGCCGGACCGGGATGCCGGACCGGGATGCCGGATCCGGGACGAGGAGGGGTAGTGGGAGACACATTCGGCATGTTCCAACCGGGTGCCAGCAACGGCGAACCGAGGAGCGGGCGCAGCCAGACGGTCGGTACGGATCCCGTCTCCGGGCTGCCCAGCCGGGTCTCGGCGCACCGTTCGCCCGACATGCCGCCGGACGGTCCCGGTCCGGTGCGGGCCCGTCGCCGCCGCCCGTTAATCGTCGGCATCGGTGGCAGCAGCCGGGCGAACTCCACCACCCACCAGGCCCTGGCGACGGTGCTGGCGATGATGGGGCAGGCCGGCGCGGAGACGATGCTGCTCGGTGCGGCGGACCTGGACCTGCCGATGTACGCGCCGGAACGCCAGGAACGTCCCGCCGCCGCGCTGCGCCTCCTCGCCGCCGTCGAACGGGCCGACGGCCTCGTGATCGCGACTCCCGGCTACCACGGCGGGATATCGGGCCAGGTCAAGAACGCCCTGGACTATCTGGAGGACCTGCGCGGCGCGCCCCGGCCCTACCTGGACGGCCGGGCGGTCGCACTGATCGTCGGCGCCCGGGGCACGCAGGCGGCCGGGACGACGCTGACGGCCCTGCGCTCGACGGTGCACGCCCTGCGCGGCTGGCCGACCCCGCTGGGCGTCACCCTGAACACCGCGGTGCCGCTCTTCGACCCGCACGGGCGAGTGCTCGACCGGACCGTCGCGGCCCGCCTGGACACCCTCGCCGACCAGATCATGGGGTTCACCTACGCCTGGTCCCAGGTGCTCTGAGGTGACCTCAGGTGACCTCAGGTGACCTCAGGTGCTCTGAGGTGCTCTGAGGTGCTCTGACGCCGGGACGCGATCCCACGCCGAGGCTCCCGCGGGTCCCAGCCAACCCGGGCGTATCCGTCCTGAGCAGGCAGGTCTACCGTGGCGGGGCCCGGCAGGGGACAGCGGGGCCCGGCAGGGGACCGGAACACGGAACGCGGACGAGGCACGCTCGACGAGGAGGCGGCACGGTGGGACGACGGTACGGGCTCCGGTGGCTCGCCGCGGCGGTTCTGGGCGCCGTGCTGGCGGGAACGCTCGCCGCGTGCGGTGGCGACTCGGACGGCGAAGCCACCGGCACGTCCTCGGCCGGATCAACGGTCAAACTGATGATCATCGCCCCGGTGGGCACGTCCGGAACGAACTACCCGGAGATGGTGGCCGCCGCCCGGGCCGCCGTGCGCGGGGTCAACGCCCGGGGTGGGATCGCCGGCCACCGGGTCGAGCTCGTGCACTGCAACGAGAAGAACGACGCCGCCGTGGCCAGGAAGTGCGCCCAGCAGGCGGTGGATCAGCACGTGCTCGCGGTCGTCGGCGAGGTCAGCGGCTCGGGTGGGATCATGCCCATCCTGGAGAACGCGGGGATCCCGTCCATCGGTTCGGCCGGGATCTCGGCCGACGGATCCGAGCTCAGCTCTCCGATCAGCTACGTCATCAGCCCGCT
>NZ_MRUJ01000051.1:0-21258 GCF_002099325.1 Frankia sp. KB5
TCACCGCCACCCGGACCTCGGGTGGGCAGCGCCGGTACGAGCGCCATGTCCTGCGGCGGCTGGCGTTCATCCGCGCCGCCACCGCGGTCGGGCTCAGTCTCGACGAGGTGCGGGAGACCCTGTCGACGCTGCCCGAGTCGCGCACGCCGACCAAGGCGGACTGGTCCGCGATCTCGCGGCGGTGGCGCGGCCGGCTGGACGACGAGATCGCGGCCCTGGTCGCTCTGCGTGACGGACTCAACTCGTGCATCGGCTGCGGCTGCTTGTCGCTGCGAAGCTGCCGCATCTCGAATCCGCACGACCGGATCGCCGAGCTGGGGCCGGGCGCTCGCGCGCTGCCGGCTGCGCTGCGCCGGACCCACAACCCCCTCGATCGGTGTGGTCAGCCCGTCCGATAGGACATCGGACAGGACATCCGCGATAGGACAGACGCGACGGTACGCGGGTGGCGGTCCATCGCCGGACCGACATGAGCCAGATCCGGGACGCCGGACCGGGATGCCGGACCGGGATGCCGGATCCGGGACGAGGAGGGGTAGTGGGAGACACATTCGGCATGTTCCAACCGGGTGCCAGCAACGGCGAACCGAGGAGCGGGCGCAGCCAGACGGTCGGTACGGATCCCGTCTCCGGGCTGCCCAGCCGGGTCTCGGCGCACCGTTCGCCCGACATGCCGCCGGACGGTCCCGGTCCGGTGCGGGCCCGTCGCCGCCGCCCGTTAATCGTCGGCATCGGTGGCAGCAGCCGGGCGAACTCCACCACCCACCAGGCCCTGGCGACGGTGCTGGCGATGATGGGGCAGGCCGGCGCGGAGACGATGCTGCTCGGTGCGGCGGACCTGGACCTGCCGATGTACGCGCCGGAACGCCAGGAACGTCCCGCCGCCGCGCTGCGCCTCCTCGCCGCCGTCGAACGGGCCGACGGCCTCGTGATCGCGACTCCCGGCTACCACGGCGGGATATCGGGCCAGGTCAAGAACGCCCTGGACTATCTGGAGGACCTGCGCGGCGCGCCCCGGCCCTACCTGGACGGCCGGGCGGTCGCACTGATCGTCGGCGCCCGGGGCACGCAGGCGGCCGGGACGACGCTGACGGCCCTGCGCTCGACGGTGCACGCCCTGCGCGGCTGGCCGACCCCGCTGGGCGTCACCCTGAACACCGCGGTGCCGCTCTTCGACCCGCACGGGCGAGTGCTCGACCGGACCGTCGCGGCCCGCCTGGACACCCTCGCCGACCAGATCATGGGGTTCACCTACGCCTGGTCCCAGGTGCTCTGAGGTGACCTCAGGTGACCTCAGGTGACCTCAGGTGCTCTGAGGTGCTCTGAGGTGCTCTGACGCCGGGACGCGATCCCACGCCGAGGCTCCCGCGGGTCCCAGCCAACCCGGGCGTATCCGTCCTGAGCAGGCAGGTCTACCGTGGCGGGGCCCGGCAGGGGACAGCGGGGCCCGGCAGGGGACCGGAACACGGAACGCGGACGAGGCACGCTCGACGAGGAGGCGGCACGGTGGGACGACGGTACGGGCTCCGGTGGCTCGCCGCGGCGGTTCTGGGCGCCGTGCTGGCGGGAACGCTCGCCGCGTGCGGTGGCGACTCGGACGGCGAAGCCACCGGCACGTCCTCGGCCGGATCAACGGTCAAACTGATGATCATCGCCCCGGTGGGCACGTCCGGAACGAACTACCCGGAGATGGTGGCCGCCGCCCGGGCCGCCGTGCGCGGGGTCAACGCCCGGGGTGGGATCGCCGGCCACCGGGTCGAGCTCGTGCACTGCAACGAGAAGAACGACGCCGCCGTGGCCAGGAAGTGCGCCCAGCAGGCGGTGGATCAGCACGTGCTCGCGGTCGTCGGCGAGGTCAGCGGCTCGGGTGGGATCATGCCCATCCTGGAGAACGCGGGGATCCCGTCCATCGGTTCGGCCGGGATCTCGGCCGACGGATCCGAGCTCAGCTCTCCGATCAGCTACGTCATCAGCCCGCTGGCGCTCTACCCCGCGGTCTGCCCGTCGTTGCTCGCCAAGGCGGGAGCCACCCGCCTCGGGCTGGTCGGCTACGACCTCAGCGCCAGCGACCGGCTCATCATCATGGCCGAGGGCGGCGCGAAGGCGGTGAACCGTCCGATCAATCCGAAGATCCGTATTCCGATCACGACGAGCGACTTCACCCCGGCGATCTCCCAGCTCACCCGGTCCGGTGCCGACGGAGCCGTGCTCGTCGTGTTCGACCAGGCCGCCTACGCGGTGATCTCCCAGGCCGGCCAGCGGGTCCGGACCTGCCACGCGGCCGGAACCCTCTCGCCGAAGTACCTGTCGACGCTCGGTCCGGCCGCGGACAACCTCGTGGTCGCGACCGCGTTCCCCGAGCTGAGCCAGGCCGGCCAGTTCCCCGAGGTGGCCCGGATGATCTCCGAACTGGACGCCGAGCAGGCCGGCGGGGACGCGGACGCGGCCCCCGCGCTACGCACCACGACGACCACCACCGGCGCGTGGCTGTCCGTGCAGATCGCCGAGAAGGTGGGCAACAAGGTGTCCGGCCCGCTCACCGCCCGCACCCTGCTCGACCAGCTCAACCGGACCACCGACCTGGACCTGGGCGGCATCGTCCCGCGGCTGAACCTCACGGCGACGACGCCGATCCCCGGGGCGGAACGGATCTTCAACACCACGCTGCGGGGAGCCCGCTGGGACAGCGCGTCGAAGAGCTTCGTGCCACTCGGCCCGGAGACCTACTCCGGCCTGGACATCCTGCGCCGGGCCGCCTCCTGACTCTGAGGCACGCGCTGACCCGGGTCAGGCACGCGGGCCGCTGAGGGCGCCATTGCCGGATGGGGCGCCATTGCCGGAGTCCGCCGGCCGTCCGGGTGACAGATAGGCGCCGAGCAGGGTCTCCCGGTCGGCACGGGCCTGGGCGGCGGTGCCCGACCAGGCGAGGGCCCCATGCCGCAGGACGTGCACCCGATCGGCGATCGACAGGGCGCTGCGGACGTGCTGCTCGACGAGGATCACGGCGAGCCCATCGTCCGCGGCGGCGCGCACCGCCGCCAGCAGACGGTCCACGACGCGCGGCGCGAGGCCCAGCGAGAGCTCGTCGGCGAGCAGAACCGTGGGCCGGCGCGCCAAGGCGCGCGCGAGGGTCACCATCTGYTGCTGCCCCCCGGAGAGCAGCCCCGCCCGCCGATCGAGGTGCTCGGCAAGCTCGGGGAAGACCGCGAGGGCGAGGTCCGGGTCGCATCGACCGACCCGGAGATTCTCCCGGACGGTGAGGTCCATGATGACCGAGCGTTCCTCGGGAACCAGGCTCAGGCCACGTCGGCACCGTTCGTGCAGCGCGGCGGTCGTCACGGCCCCGGCGAGCAGGACCTCGCCTCCCGCCGACGGGATCGCGCCGGCCAGCGCCAGCAGTGTCGTCGTCTTGCCGGCGCCGTTCGGGCCGAGCAGGGTCACGACCTCGCCGGCGTGAACCTCCAGGTTGAGGTCGCGGACCACCGGGCCGTTGCCGTAGCCGGCGGACAGGCCCCGCGCCGCCAGCACCGCGGGGCCGGCCGCGAACCGGGCCGGGTCCGTCCTGTCGGCGACGCGGTCCCCGGTCCCGCCCGCGGACGGGCCGGCCGGCCGGGTCYAGGAGACGGCCCGCCGGGTCCAGGAGACGGCCGGCCGAGTCCAGGAGACGGCCGGCCGGGCCGGGACCGCCGCCTCCCCCAGGCAGGCGACCCGCACCCGGGGGTCGTCGCGCACCCGCTCCGGCGTCCCCTCGGCGATGCGCTCCCCGGCGTCCAGCACGACCACCCGGTCGCAGACCCCCATGACCACGTCCATGTCGTGTTCGTTGAGCAGGATGCCCAGTCCCCAGTCGTCGGCGAGCCGACGCAGCAGGCCCGCGACCTCCGCGCTCTCCGATTCGTCCAGCCCGGCGCACGGCTCGTCGAGYAGCAGCACGGCGGGGCGCGCCGCGACGGCCCGGGCGATGGCCAGCAGCCGACGACGACCGTAGGGAAGCTCCGCCACGGTGCGCAGGAGATCGTCGCGCAGCCCGAAGGCGTCGACCGCGGCGACCGCGGCCGGCTCAAGCGGACGTCCCCGGGGGAACAGCAGGTCGGTGAGATAGGCGCGGGTGTCCCGGCGGTCGCTGGCCGCCTGGATGTTCTCGATGACCGTCAGATCGTCGAACAGCTCCAGGTTCTGGAACGACCGGCTGATGCCGGCGCGGGCCCGCCGGTGCGCCGGCAGACGGTCCAGCCGGACGCCGCCCAACGTCATCGACGTGACCGACGTGACCGAGGACGGGGTGTAACCGGTGATCGCGTCGATGACCGTCGTCTTGCCCGCGCCGTTCGGGCCGATCATCCCGACGATCTGACCGGGTTCCACCCGCAGGTCGACCGAGCGCACCGCGGTGACCGCGCCGAACCGGACCGTCAGACCCCAGACCGACAGGACGGCGGGCACGGCGGGCAGCGCGGCGGGCGGCGCGCCGAGCAGGCGGGCCAGGCGGGCGGCATCGCGGCGACGGCGGCGGGCGGCCGCCGCCGGGACCCGGTCGTGGAGCAGCCTGGCGGTGCGGGCGTTCTCCGGCGCCATGCCCCCACCCGACCGGGACAGCACGACGACGAGGACGATCCCGCCGATCAGCGGCACGTAGCGGTCGAGCTCGGCCAGCCAGTCCCGCACCCAGCCGCCGAAGACCGCTGCGACCAGGGCGGCGACGGCGGCGACGGCCCAGGGGGCGTACCGGGCGGCGGCGCCGAGCCGGCGGCGCGGGCGCGGCGCGCTGACGAGCGAGGCACCGGCGGCGAGGCCGAGCAGCCCGGCGAGGGCCGCCACGACGACCCGCAGCAGCACGCCGAGCCGGGCGAGCAGGTCGCCGACCCAGCCGCCGAGCCGGGTCGCGAGCGCCCCGGCGGCCATCGTCGCCCCGGCGAACGCCCCGCTGACCCAGCCGACCCCGCCGAGCACCGCGTAGGCGATGAGCATGATCGACGAGAACGGCGCGAAGGCGCCACCGCCATAGTCGATGTTCCCGCGCTCCCCGTAGACGTAGAACGCATAGAGCACCCCGCCGAATCCGGCGATGGCCGCCGACAGCGCGAAGGCGTAGAGCTTCGCGCCGACCACGCTGATGCCGAGCGCGGCGGCGGCCCGCTCGTTGGTCCGCACCGCGATCAGTCGCCGGCCCGCGCGCCCGCGCCGCAGGTTGGCGACGGCCAGCGCGACGAGGACGAAGGCGAGGACGGAGACGGTCGCGAACCCGCGGGGGTTGGCAACCTTGTCCAACTCGATGCCGAGGAATGTCTGACGGCCGACGACCGTGCCCTCCGGGGAGGCCAGATCGCCGAACAGCGAACCGATGGAGCCCGCGCTCCTCGGTGCCGGGGAGTGGTAGCCGCGCTGGAACAGCAGAGCGTCGACGGCGGTGCCCAGGCCCAGGGTCACCACCGCGAGCTGCAGGCCCCGGGTCCGCAGCGCCGGCAGGGCGAACAACAGTCCGACCGCGGCCGTGCCGGCGACCCCGACGAGCATGGCCGCCTCCAACGGCCAGCCGCGGGTCGCGACGAGCCGTCCGGCGATCAACGCCGCGATGCCGGAAAAGGCGAGCTGCGCCAGGGACAACTGCCCGGTGAACCCGACGAGCACGACGACGGACAGGATGACCAGCGCCCACAGGGCGTTCGCGTCGATCGCGTCGACCCAGTCAACCGGCAGCAGCCACCAGGTCGCCGCCAGGGTGGCCGCCACGGTGACCGCGAGGGCGCGCGGATGCACCCGACCGCTACCGAGGGCAGGCTGACGTTCGGCGAGGTGGCCGCGTTCGGGTATTCCCTGCCCGCGGATCGCGAGGTAGAAGACGATGACCGCCAGCGGCACAGCCCGGTCGACCCCGCGCCACCAGGGGTGCTCGGCGACCAGCTGGAACTGGGTCTCCACCTCGACGACCCCGAGGGCGAGCCCGCCCGCCAGCACCATCGGGAAGGAGCGAAACCGCGCGACCAGCGCGACCGCCAGCGCCGGGACGATGAGCAGGAGCAGGTTCGCCGAGGACAACGGGTTCTGCAGCGGCGCGAGCAGGACCCCGCCGAGACCGGCCAGCGCGCTGCCGGCGCCCCAGGCAGCGGCGGCGACGGTGTCCGCCGACCAGCCGAAGGTCGCGGCGGCCCTGAGGTTCTCCGCCGCCACCGTCGCGGCGAGGCCCACCGTGGTGAACCGGAACACCGCCCAGAGCCCCGCGACCAGCACGGCGACCACAGCCAGCCGGACGAACACGGACACGCCGACGGGCTCGTCGAACAGCGTTATCCTGCCGGTCGGCAGCACCGTCGGGGAGGTACGCACGGCACCGGCGAACATCAGCGTCAGCAACGACTGCAAGATGATCAGCAGGCCGAGCGTCGCCATCAGCCGCAGCAGCGAGGTCGCCTCGCGCAGTGGCCGCATCACCAGCAGGTGGAACACGACCCCGATGACGGTCGTCGACAGCACGGCCAGCGGCGCCGCGAGGCCGAGCGGCAGCCCCCACCCGGCGTGCAGCCCATGGAAGGCATAGGYCGCCCAGGCCAGCAGCGCGCCCTGGGCCAGGTTGAGCACGCCGGCCCCGCGGGCGATGACCACCACACCCGAGGCCACGAGGGCGTAGAGCGCGCCCGTGCCCAGACTGAGCAGGGCGTAGCCCATGACGTCATTCAACGGCGGTCCACCCTGCTCCGGGCACCGCGGAACGGTGCCTCGATCATCCCTCAGCGGCCCCCCACCAATGGTCGCCGGCTCTCCTCGATCGCGATGAGCGGCGTGAGCCCACCGGAAAATCCGCAGGCCAGACCATTGATCATATGATCACGGCAACCGAGGTGACGGTACGACCGGACAGACCGACAAGGCAATCAAACCAGCCACAACAGCCACCGAACCCCACGAGAGCCACCGAATAGCATAAGAGCCACAGAACCTCGCGAAAGCTACCTAACCCCACGGATTGGTCGGGGGTGACGGAACGTGGGCACACCGCGAAACGTCCGGGATGGCACCATCGGACGAACGCTCGATGGCGGACGACCACGGCTACAGGGGTGGAAACGGATGAGGGACCTGGTGCCTGGCGCGAACGGGCCGTTGCCTGCCGGCCCCGTCTCGGTCCGGCTCGCCGGTCCCTTCGACGTCTGTGCGCTCGTCACCGGCGCGAACGGCAAGGWCGCCGCGGACAGCGACTTCGTGTTCTACAACCAGCCCAGGGCGCCGGGCGTGGCACTCTCGGGCGGCGCGGTGACCGTCGATCCGGGCCGGCTGCGCCTGGGCGCCGAACGTGTCGTGATCGCCGCCAGCCCCGAGGACGGTACGACGCCCTTCGGACGGCTGCCAGCTCTCGCCGTCACCATCCATAATGATCATGATGACCTCATCGCCCGCTTCGCACCACCGCCGTTGTCCCGCGAGACCGTGGTCACGCTGGTGGAGATCTACCGGCGCGGCCCCGCGTGGAAGATCCGGGCGGTGGGGCAGGGCTACGCGGACGGCCTCGCCGGTCTCGCCCGGGACTTCGGAGTCGACATCGACGACGGCGACCAGGGCCACCAGGGCCACCAGGGCCACCAGGGCCACCAGGGCCACCAGGGCCACCAGGGCCACCAGGGCCACCAGGGCCACCAGGGCCACCAGGGCCACCAGGGCCACCAGGGCCACCAGGGCCAGGGTCAACGCCGTGACCCTCCCGGGTACCCCGATTCCACGGGTCGGGGTACCCGGGAGGGTGATCTGACCCTCGTGCTCGCGCGGGTCGTCACGCTCACCAATGCCGAGCGCGCCCGGGAGGGTCTCGCGCCGCTGACCGTCGACGACCGCTTGGCCGCCGCCGCGGAGGCGCACAGCGTGGACATGGCGACCCGTGGCTTCTTCGCGCACACCAGCCCGGAGGGACGCACGGTGTCCGACCGGGTGAGCGCTCTGGGCTACCGCTACGCCCAGGTCGCCGAGAACATCGCCGCCGGCCAGAGCAGCGCGGACGAGGTGGTGACGGGATGGATGAACAGCCCCGGCCACCGGGCGAACATCCTCATCCCGCGRCTGCGCCAGATCGGCGTCGGGCAGGCCACCGGCGGCGAGTATGGTCGCTACTGGACGCAGGTCTTCGGCACCCTGCTCTGACCGCTGGCACTCTGACCGCAGGCACTCAGACCGCAGGCGTACCGGAGGTAGGTCGCACCTTCGGCTACAAAGGTATCGGCATTCCCGCGCGGGCGTTGACCGACCGGGCCGAACGGATCACGATTTTCCTGCGCCGACCCCAAGGAACCGCCAGAACCGGTGACACCGCCGCCGCGAGCGGAGAATCTGCGCAATCCGGCTGTGCACGTTCCACCCGAACCGCCGGGAAGGACGACGTCACAAGTCTTCGCCCACGCCTGGAGAAGTGCGCGTCGAATCTCCGGACAACGACGTTCGACCATGCCCGCGAACCATTGATCTAGCTTCCTTCCTGGTTGATGAGTCAGCTTTCATCGACAAGCTCGACACGCGTTCCACAACCCAGGACAGGACTGGAGAATGCGCACAGAGAACAAACGGGACGGGACAGCGTCCCAGCCCAGGAGATATTCGAACGGCCGTCACGCGCGGACTCGAGCACGTCGCCACCGGATCGGCGGGCTGCTACTCACCCTCACCGTGGCCCTGATGACCGGGGCATTGACCGGACCTGCCCGCGCGCAGGCCCCGACGATCATCGAGGACAGCGCCATCGGCACCGGGCTCAACCAGGTCTCCTACACGGGGACGTGGACCCGGTGCACCGGGTGCATAGCCGGGCCCCTCGACGACGGCTTCCGGTACTCGTCGACCTACGGCAGCGTCGCCTCGTTCCAGTTCATCGGCACGCGGGTGACCATCTTCGGGGTCAAGGGGCCGTGGAGCGGCCAGGCCGCGATCAGCATCGACGGCAGCACCCCGGAGCTCGTCGACACCTTCGCTACGGTCGCGGTCGCGAGCTCGATCTTCACCTCGAACACGCTCACCGCGGGCACCCACACAGTGCAGATCACCAACCTGCACCAGCGCAATGCCGCGTCCCGGGGCTACGACGTCGCCTTCGACCGCGCCGAGGCGATCAACGAGGTGGCGCCGCCCCCGCCGACACCGCCGGTGCCCACGGCGCTCACCATCGAGGACACGACGATCGGCACCGGCACCAACCAGGTCTCTTACTCGACCGGGTGGACGAAGTGCACCGGCTGCATTACCTCCCCGAACAACAGCTTCTACTACTCGGCGACCGCCGGCGCGGTCGCCACGATCCGTTTCAGCGGAACGCAGATCAACATCTACGGCGCCAAGGGCCCGATCGGGGGATTCAGCACGATCCGCCTGGACGGCGGCCAGCCGGTCAACGTCGACACCTACGCGCCGACCTCGAGCATCACCCTGTTCTACAGCTCGGACAAGCTCGCCGCCGGCACGCACACCCTGACCCTGACGAATACCGGGCAGCGCAACACCTCCTCGCAGGGCAACAACGTCGGTTTCGACCGGGCGGAGGTCACCACCGGAGCGAACCCGCCGCCGGCCCCGCCGTCCTACGCCGGGCCCCGCTCGGGCAAAGGGTGGCTGACCGGAACCTATCCCGATCCGGTGATGAACCAGCAGAACCTGGAGGCGTTCTGYACCTGGCGCGGGGCGCCCTGTGACTTCACCCTGCTTTACACCACCCGGAACAGCTGGGCGAACGTCAGCCAGCCGGTGGATCTGCTGCGCACCTTCGCCAACTGGCCCGGCCGGTTGATCATCTCCATCCCCCCCTTCCCGGAGCACATCGGTGCCAGCAACGCGACCTGCGCCACCGGGGCCTACGACGAGTACTGGAAGACCTTCGGCCGCGTACTGAACGCCTACGGCCGGCAGAACTCCTACCTGCGAATCGCCTGGGAGGRCAACGGCGACTGGTACGAATGGTCCGCCACCAACCCCAAGGACTACGTCAACTGCTGGCGCCACGTCGCGGACGCCATCAACTCGACCGCGGAGCCGGACCCCACCCTGTGCTGGTGCCTCAACGCTCACTACTCGCAGAACCCGCCGAGCCACAACCCGATGGACATGTATCCGGGCGACGCCTGGGTGGACGGGGTCGGCCTCGACGCGTACGACCACTGGCCGCCGTCCCGGACAAAGGCCGAGTTCGACGCCCAGGCCAACGCCCCCGGTGGGCTGAACTACTGGTTCAACTTCGCCCGCGCGCACAACAAGCTCTTCGGCGTCGGCGAATGGGGGGTGGTGAGTACCAGCGGCAACAACGGTGGCGGTGACAACGCCAATTACATCCAGTGGATGTACGACTGGTTCGTGGCCCATGCCGGCAAGGGGCTGGCCTACGAGTATTACTTCAACAACTGCGACCCGAACAACGTCGGTTCGAACCTGTACCGACCGCTCAGCGCCACGTGTCTCTACCTGAACCGGCAGGCGGGCGCCCGCTATAAACAGCTCTACTCCGGGCAGTAGGCTCCGGAGGTGACGCCGGGTGCCGCCCGCCGGCAATGATTCAGTGGGCGGCACCCCTCCACCCGAGGGGGTCCTCAGCCGGGCCGCCGGTCGCGGCTGGGACGTAGCTCGACCGATTCATAGGCGGCCGGGATGTACCACGATTCGCGGCCGTCGTCCCACCGGACGATGAACGGCGCTCGGCCGCTCTCGCCGCGAATCTTGAGTATCACACCGTGGCGCTCGGTACGACCTGTTGCCGAATTACGCACGACGAGGCGGTCCCCGACCCTGGCGTACATGATGTTCCCGGTGTACATCAGGATTCCCTCCCGCGGTCCGTTCGCGGTCCGTTCCGGCATCAGCGCGTCGCCACTCCGTCGAACAGGTCGGTTTCCACGCCGGAACCCGAGCCCGGGCCCACCGCCCCCCGGGCCAGCACGAAGTTCTCGGTGGCCTTCGCCGACCGGCCGTTCCCGTCGACCAGAGCGAAGAAGAATCCGTCCACGGTCATCTGGCTGCGGTGGGCCCGCATTGCCGCGATCTTCGCGGCGAAGAAGCCCGGCGCCTCGATCGTCGTGGTGACCTTGGTATCGGGAACCGACAGCAGCATGTCCGAGGGCATCGTGATCCCCTCGGGGACCGTCTTCGCCAGGTCGGACCGCCAGATGCGGTCCACCGCGGACTCGACCGCGGAGTGGGACAGCGCCGTCTCGTACAACTTCGAGACCTGCCAGGTCGGACCCGCGTCGGGAGCGAAGTCCGGATCGGCCGCGTCGGCGAAGGCCCGGACGGTGACGTCGTGCGCCCTGATGTGATCGGGATGACCGTAGTCCCCGATCGCGTCGTAGGTCACGATCACCTGCGGCCGGACCTCCCGCACGATCCGCACGAGCGCCTCGGACGCGTCGTCCATGTTCGCCCGCCAGAAGCAGCGCGGGTCGTCGTTCGCGGGGCTGTCCAACATGCCGCTGTCCCGCCAACGACCGGCGCCCCCGAGGAAGCGGTAGTCGGTGACGCCGAGCTCGGTACACGCCTGTTCCAGCTCCCCGATCCGGTATCCGCCGAGCTGGTCCGCGCGGTCCGCCCGCAGGTTGGTCAGCTCGGGGACCAGCACCTCGCCCATCTCGCCCAGCGTGCACGTGACAAGGACCACCTGGGTGTCGGGATCGGCGGCGTAGCGGGCCATCGTCGCCCCGGTCGCGATCGTCTCGTCGTCGGGATGAGCATGGACGAACACGATCCGACGGGCCGGCAGCACACCGGAACCTTGAGTAACCGGCATAGCTTGACGGTAGGGGCGACCCACGGACGGCGCATCTCGACCATCGAACCGGTAACTTGCGGATACAGAGCCCGCAACCGCATCGATAACCCATAAGAGACAAACAGCTCACAGATCAACGAATCGACGAAGGCGGGCGGAAAGAACAAAGATCTTCATCCAAGCATGATCCGGGGAACGGGAAGGGCATGAGTGATGCACCCACCAGACAGGACGTCCGATGGACTCGGGAGGCCATTCGCCGAGTCGAGGCCGACACCAACAGGTCGGCGGACACCCACCTGTTCCCCCTGCACCTGTGGCCGGCGGAACGGGGCGTGGACATCTATCTGAAGGACGAGTCGACGCATCCCACCGGCTCGTTGAAGCACCGCCTGGCCCGGTCGCTGTTCCTCTACGGGCTGTGCAACGGCTGGATCCGGGAGGGGACGACGATCGTCGAGGCCTCCTCCGGGTCGACGGCGGTCTCGGAGGCCTACTTCGCCCGCATGCTCGGGCTCCCCTTCATCGCCGTCATGCCCGCCTCGACCAGCACGCAGAAGATCGCCCTGATCGAACGTGAGCGGGGTCGCTGCCACCTGGTGGCGGACGCCACCACGGTGTACGCGGAGGCCAGGCGGCTGGCCGAGGCCACGAACGGTCACTACATGGACCAGTTCACCTACGCGGAACGAGCGACGGACTGGCGCGGCAACAACAACATCGCCGAATCGATCTTCAATCAGATGGCGCTGGAGCGCCATCCCATCCCCACCTGGATCGTCGTCGGTGCCGGCAYCGGGGGCACCAGCGCCACGATCGGGCGTTATCTGCGGTACCGGCAGCACAACTGCGCGCTGTGCGTCGTCGATCCCGAGGGCTCGGTGTTCCACCGCGCCTGGTCCACCGGYGACCCGCACGTCACCGGCGGGCACTCCCGCATCGAGGGCATYGGCCGCCCACAGGTGGAGCCGAGTTTCCTCCCCGACATCGTCGACCGAATGATCACTGTGCCCGACGCGGCGTCCGTCGCGGCCATGTTGTTCCTGGAGACGCTGACGGGCCGCCGGACGGGTGCCTCCACCGGGACGAACCTCTGGGGCGCGGTACGGCTCGCCTGCGAGCTGGTGTCCTCCGGTCACCGCGGCAGCGTGGTCACTTTGATCTGCGACGGCGGCGAACGGTACGCCGACACGTATTACTCCGGTTCCTGGCTCGACGCGGCCGGCCTCGACCCGCGGCCGTTCACCGAGATCCTGTGCCAGGCCGTGACCTCCGCGGCCTGGCCGGGCTGAAGCGGCCTGGCCGGCGCGGTGGCGACTCACCGAAAGCGATGCTACGGTTCCTCTGGCCACTAAATGCCACCGGTAAATTACCTACTGCGGTGATTTTATGCGGAACCTGTCGCAGGATCCGGCCGGGCAACGACCGGCCGACTCCGAGCCCGCCCGGCACGGCGAGACGGTCCTGATCGCCGAGGACGATGCCGCGTTGCTCGAGGTCGCCCGGCGGATCCTGAGCCGCARCGGCTACGAGGTGCTGGCGGCTTCCACCGCCCTCGACGCGTGCTCGATCGCGATCGAGCACCGGGGCGACATCCACCTGCTGCTCACGGACGTGATCATGCCGCGCATGCAGGGCAGGGAGCTCGCGAACCGCATCCGGGCCCAGCAACCCGGCATCCGGGTGCTCTACATGTCGGGATACGCCGATCCCGTCCTCACCGCGCAGGGGAAGCTGGACCCGGGGGTATCGCTGTTGACCAAACCCTTCTCCGAACGCACCCTGCTGGACAAGGTCCGGCAGGTCCTCGATGCTCCCCGCTGACCAGCCGCATACCCGGGGGACGCGGGGACGTTCAGGCAGAGACCGGCCGTCCGCGCAGAACGATGAGGTCCGGGGCGCCGAGCACCGCGACGTCGGCCCGCGGGTCGCTCGGATACACCACCAGATCGGCCCAGGCGCCCTCGGACAGGCCCGGATAACCGAGCCAGGAGCGGGCCCCCCAGGTCGCCGCGTCGAGCGCGGCCGCCGCCGGCAGCCCGGCCAGGCGAAGCTCGGCCACCTCGGCGGCGACCAGCCCGTGCGGGAGGCTTCCCCCGGCGTCGGTACCGACGAAGATCGGGATGCCGGCGTCGTAGGCCGCCCGCACCGTGTCATGGCGCCGGGCGTACAGGGCACGCATGTGCCGGGCGTAGGCGGGGAACTTCGCCTCGGCGCCCGCGGCGATGTCCTCGAAGGTCGCGATGTTCACCAGGGTTGGCACGATGGCGACCCCCCGCTCGGCGAACAGCGGGATCGTGCGCTCGGTGAGACCGGTGGCGTGCTCGATGCAGTCGATCCCTGCCTCGACCAGATCCGCGAGGGAGTCCTCGGCGAAGCAGTGGGCGGTGACCCGGGCTCCGGCGGCGTGCGCCGCGTCGATCGCGGCCTTCGCCACGTCCGCGGGCCAGCACGGCGCCAGGTCGCCCAGCCCGCGGTCGATCCAGTCGCCGACGAGCTTCACCCACCCGTCGCCCCGGCCGGCCTGCGCGAGGACCTCGGCGACGAGGTCGGCCGGCTCGACCTCCGCCGCGTAGTTGCGGAGGTATCGCCGGGGCCGGGCGATGTGCCGGCCGGCCCGCACCAGCCGGGGCAGGTCGTCACGGGCATCGATCCACCGGGTGTCGGCCGGGGAACCGGCGTCGCGCAGCAGCAGCGCGCCCGCCGCCCGGTCGGTGATGATCTGCTGCTCGGCGGTGGGCCTGTCGACGGCGCCGTGCGCGGCGAGGCCGACATGGCAGTGAGCGTCGACGAGGCCGGGCAACACCCATCCGGAGACCGTCCGTACGTCCCGGRCCGCCGCGCCGGTGGGGGCGGAGAAGGTGATCCGGCCATCGACGACCCAGACCTCGTCACGGACCTCCGTCGGAGCGACCAGCACGCCGCCACGGATCCGCAGCGCCGGCACGTTCATATTCACGTCATATCCCTATCACCGTCGTCCGGTCACCGGCGCGCCGGCACCAGGCCCGTGGCGAGGACGCGCCGCCCGATCGGGCCCCGGAAGCACTCAGACGTCGAGCTGCGACTCGACGGCGCGCAGCCGATGACGGGCCAGCGCGAGGTTCGCGCGCGGCTTGTCGAGCACCAGATAGAGGAACAGGCCACGGCCGGAATGGCTCTGCAACAACCGGATCAGATGGTACTGGCGACCCAGCGTAATCAGGATGTCCTCGATGGTGTCCTGAAGCCCGAGACTCTCCATCGTCCGAATCTTCGCCCGGATGACCTCGGTGTTTCCGGCCGCGGCGATCTCAAGGTCGATCACATGCGTGTTACCGGCCGTTCCGAGGGTCATTCCACTGGTGAAGTCGACGAGGGCAACCCCAAGCGCCCCGCTTATCTCGAGCGATTCCTTCAGGGCAATGTCGACGCTGTTCATATCGCCTCCCGTGTGTTCGAGGTCGACGGCAGCTCCGACGCTGCCCCCGTTGTGCACTGGCGCCAGTTCACGCGAACCGCGCGTTGACAGTCGTCCCCGCAGCCAGTCATCCCCGCAGCCAGTCCCCGTAGACCGGAAACCGCCCGATCTACGACCGCTCGCACAACTTTAAGCCCACCCGACCGGATCGCGTGCGGGTGGGCGGAAAAAATGGGCTCGGTGGACAGGCGGACCACACGCCGAACCAGAAAAAGCGATGGCGATTCACGCGAAAAGAACCTGATCGTCACGCCATGAAAAGTCTGCCTCATCGAATACGTTGCACGAGAGCCCGAAGATGACAGATCACGTGCCGGCGGAGGTCGGTCCGGCGAGGAGCCGGGTGCCGTCGGGAAGGTTGCCCGAGGCCGCGGYGTCGCGGAGGTACTCCCACAGGACCCGTTGCAGCTCGACGGCGGCACGGGTCGGCTCGACGTCGCGGCGACGCGCCAGCCCGATGGTGCGTTGCAGCCCCGGGAGCACGAACGGGGTGACCCGCATGCCGAGCCGGTGGGCGACCGTGCTCGGAATCACCGCGCTGCCCAGACCCGCCGCGACGAAACCGAGCACGGCGTCCATCTCCCCGCCCTCGATCGCGAAAATCGGCTCGAATCCGGCCTCCCGGCAGGCCGTCACGGTGGCCTCCCGCAGGTCGTAGCCGCGGCGGAACATCACCATCGGGTGGTTACGCAGATCGGCCACGGTCAGCGGGCRTCCGGCGACGATCGGTGGCTCGTCCAGCGACGAGACGAGGACCAGGCTCTCGCGGATCAGCGGCGAGGTCGCCAGGGCCGGGTCGCTGCTCTGCAGCGGAAGGATGATCAACGCCAGGTCCAGGCTGCCCGCGGCCAGATCGCGGACGAGGTCGCGTGATCCCCCTTCCTCGACCAGCAGGCGGATGCCCGGGTACCGCTGGTGGAACAGTCGCAGCACGTCGGGCAGGAAGCCGGTGCACAGACTCGGGGTGGCACCGAGGCGCACCGTGCCGTGGCGTAGGTCGAGCAGCTCGGTGACCCGCTGGCGGGCGGTCTCGGTATCGGTGAGGATGCGCCGGGCGAGCGGCAGGAGCGTCTCCCCCGCCGGGGTCAGGCTGATGTTCCCCCGCGCGCGGTTAAACAAAGGTGTGCCCAGCTCCTGTTCCAAGGCGCGGATCTGCTGGGACAGGGACGGCTGGGCGACATGCACCCGCTGGGCGGCCCGGGTGAAGTGCCGGGTCTCCGCGACGGCGACGAAATAGGCGAGCTGGTGGAGCTGCACGCCGCCAGCGTAGACGTCGATAGGACGGCACTATCGAGTCCAGGTTTATCATGTCTTGGACCACTGGAGGGAGTGCGCTCTAGGGTGCGCTCGTGGCTGTGACAACCCCGGCGCGGTCGGCGTCCCCTGCGCCCACCCCGCGGCCCCCGCGATCTTCGTCCGTCCTGCGCAACCTGTGGCGGTCAACCATCGGCAAAAAGACCGTGATGGCCGTCACCGRGCTGCTGATGCTCCTGTTCCTGATCGCTCACATGCTCGGGAACCTGAAGATTTTCTTTGGCCGCGACGACTTCGACCACTACGCCGRCTGGCTCCGGACGATCGGCGAGCCGGTCCTGCACGATACGTGGTACCTATGGATCCAACGCGTCGTGCTGGTGCTGGCCGTGGGCCTGCACACGGTGTCCGCGTACCAGCTCAGCCGGCGTGACCTGCGGGCCCGGCCGACAAAGTACGTCCACCGCCAACGAGCCCGGGCCAGTTATGCCACGCATGTGATGCGCTACGGTGGAATCACCCTCGCGTTGTTCATCGTGTACCACATCCTCGATTTCACGACGCTGACCCTCAACCGACACGGGGTCGAAGGTGCCGCCTACGACAACGTCGTGTCGAGTTTCAGCGTGTGGTGGGTCACKCTCATCTACATCGCCGCCATGATCTCCCTCGGGCTCCACATCCAGCACGGCTTCTGGAGTGCGGCCCAGACCCTCGGTGTCAACAACCCGAAACGGGACCGAGTTTTCAAGGCCACCGCCAATGTCCTCGCGGTTCTCCTCACGGTGGGATTCGTGATCGTCCCGGTGTCGGTTCTCGCCGGCCTGGTGGATTGACGGCACGGCACTGGACCGATGGGTCACTGCACCGATGGGTCACTGCACCGATGGGTCACTGCACCGATGGGTCACTGCACTGGTGGATTGAACAGCCGACGGCTCCGCGGCCGACCTTGCGTGGCGCGGTGCCGGAAGCATGGGAAGGGCTGACATGTCGTTTTACAACCTCGGTGCCGACATCGCCGACACCGCGGCGCCGGACGTGCCGATCGAGCAACGCTGGGACAAGCGACGCTTCACCGCCAAGCTGGTCAACCCGGCCAACCGGCGCCGCCACACCGTGATCGTCGTCGGCACGGGGCTCGCCGGTGGCGCCGCCGGCGCCACCCTCGCCGAGCAGGGCTACCGGGTCATCCAGTTCTGCTACCAGGACTCGCCGCGCCGGGCGCACTCCATCGCCGCGCAGGGCGGCATCAACGCGGCGAAGAACTACCGCAACGACGGCGACTCGGTCCACCGGCTGTTCTACGACACGGTGAAGGGTGGCGACTTCCGCTCCCGGGAGTCCAACGTCTACCGTCTCGCGCAGACGTCCACCCAGATCATCGACCAGTGCGTGGCGCAGGGTGTGCCCTTCGCCCGGGAGTACGGCGGCCTGCTCGACACCCGCTCGTTCGGCGGCGTGCAGGTCTCGCGGACCTTCTACGCCCGGGGCCAGACGGGTCAGCAGCTGCTGATCGGCGCCTACCAGGCGCTGTCCCGGCAGATCGATGCCGGCGGCGTGGAGATACACCCGCGCACCGAGATGCTCGACCTGATCGTCATCGACGGGCACGCCCGCGGCATCGTCGCCCGCGACCTGGTCACTGGCCAGGTCTCCACCTACCTCGCCGACGCCGTCGTGCTCGCCACCGGCGGGTACGGCAACGTGTTCTACCTGTCGACGAACGCCAAGAACTCCAATGCCAGCGCGATCTGGCGGGCRCACCGGCGCGGGGCGTACTTCGCCAACCCGTGYTACACCCAGATCCACCCGACCTGCATCCCCCGCTCCGGCGACTACCAGGGCAAGCTCACGCTGATGAGCGAGTCGCTGCGCAACGACGGCCGCATCTGGGTGCCGAAGAAGGCGGGCGACACCCGCTCGCCCGACACCATCCCGGAGAACGAGCGCGACTACTACCTCGAGCGGATCTACCCGGGATTCGGCAACCTGGTCCCCCGTGACATCGCGTCGCGGGCGGCGAAGTACCAGTGCGACGCCGGTCGCGGCGTGGGTCCGGGCGGGCTCGGCGTCTACCTCGACTTCGCCGACGCCATCAAGCGGATGGGCGAGGACAAGGTCCGCGAGAAGTACGGCAACCTGTTCGAGATGTACGAGCGGATCACCGCCGAGGACCCCTACAAGGTGCCGATGCGGATCTACCCGGCCGTCCACTACACCATGGGTGGGCTGTGGGTGGGCTACGATCTACAGAGCAGTATTCCGGGGCTCTTCGTGATCGGGGAGGCGAACTTCTCCGACCACGGCGCCAACCGTCTCGGCGCGAGCGCGCTGATGCAGGGTCTCGCCGACGGCTACTTCGTGCTGCCGCCCATGCTGGGTGACTACATCGCCTCGACGAAGCTGGGCGCGGTCGACGCGAGCCATCCCGCGGTCGCGGAGACGGCGGCCGAGGCGACGGGCCGGCTGACCCGCCTGCTCGCCGTGAACGGTGACCGCACCGTCGACTCGTTCCACCGTGAGCTCGGCGAGATCATGTGGGACGAGTGCGGGATGGCGCGCAGCGAGGACGGCCTGCGCAAGGCGCTGGGGCGCCTTCCGGAGCTGCGCGAGGAGTTCTGGCGCCAGGTCAAGGTGCCGGGCGACGCGGGTAGTGTCAACCAGAGCCTGGAGCGGGCGAACCGGGTGTCGGACTTCCTCGAACTCGGCGAGCTGATGTGTGTCGACGCCCTGCACCGCGAGGAGTCCTGCGGAGGGCACTTCCGGGTCGAGAGCCAGACCCCGGACGGCGAGGCCCTTCGCGACGACGACCGGTTCGCCTACGTCGGAGCCTGGGAGTTCGCCGGCACGGAAACCCCGCCGGTGCTGCACCGCGAGGTTCTGGAGTTCGAGCACGTCCACCTCGCCCAGCGTAACTACGCGTGAGGCGGTACCGGTCAATGGATCACGACTGTACGAGGAGCCGACCGTGAAGCTCACCCTTCGGATCTGGCGCCAGGCCGGACCGGACGAACCGGGCCGCATGGTCACCTACGAGGTGCCCGACGCGAACCCGGACATGTCCTTCCTCGAACTGCTCGACGTGCTCAACGAGCGGCTGACCCTGCGGGGCGAGGARCCGGTCAGCTTCGACCACGACTGCCGCGAGGGCATCTGCGGCGCCTGCGGAGTGGTCATCAACGGCCAGGCCCACGGCCCCCGGGAACGGACCACCACCTGCCAGCTGCATGTGCGGGAGTTCTCCGACGGGGACGTCATCGACGTCGAGCCGTGGCGCTCGGTCGCGTTCGGCGTCGTCCGCGACCTGATGGTGGACCGCTCCGGCCTCGACCGGATCATCCAGGCCGGCGGCTACATCAGCGCCCCGACGGGCAGCGCCCCCGAGGCGCACTCCACCCCGGTGCCCAAGGCCGTCGCGGACACCGCGTTCGACAACGCCACCTGCATCGGCTGCGGCGCCTGTGTCGCGGCCTGCCCCAACGGCTCGGCCATGCTGTTCACCTCGGCGAAGGTCGTGCACCTCAACAGCCTGCCCCAGGGCGCCCCGGAGCGGGCGAGCCGCACGCTCAACCTGGTCGAGGCCATGGACGCCGAGGGCTTCGGCGGGTGCACCAACACCGGGGAGTGCACCGTCGCCTGCCCGAAGGGCATCCCACTGGACAGCATCGCCACGCTCAACCGCGAGGTCCTGCGGGCCTCGATCGGCCTCCGGTAGATCCGGTAGGCATCCCCCGACCTGAAGATCGGCGCTTTCCGTCCATAGGTGTCCACCCGACGTCCGTAGGTTTGACTGGACGAATGGCTGTACGCGCAGCACGGGTGGAAGATCACTGAAAATCTTGCGGGTCCGGGTTCTGGTGTGGTGGTCGACGCCAGTGTTGGGATCATGCAGGGTGAGTGGGTGGGCGAGCCGGTCGGGCCGGATGCGTGGGAGACCTGCCGGGAGTTGATCCCGGCAGGCAGTGTGTTCGCGTTCCTGGCGGAGCACCGGGAGGTGCTGTTCCCGGCGGGGATGTTCACCGACATGTACCCGTCGTCGAACGGGCGGCCGAGTATGCCACCGCAGGTGCTGGCGGCCACGGTGGTGCCGCGGAGCCTGCACGGGTTGTCGGAGTCGAGACGGTGCGGGCGTTGCGCTGTGATCTGCGGTGGAAGGCCGCGGGCGGGCTGGGGCTGCTCGACGCCGCCGCCACGGTCACCTGCCCGGCCGGACACACCACCCCTCTGGGGCGTCCCCAGGCCCACGGTCACCGCCAGGACCAGTTCAGGACCCTGTGCCGCACCTGCCCGCGTGACCGTTGCGCCACCTCCCAAACCGGGCGAACCCTCACCATCCACCCCAAACACGCCCTGCTGGCCGCCGCCCGCCACGAGGCCACCGACCCGGCCTGGCCGGACGAGTACCGCCGCTGGCGCCCCCGGTCGAACGCGGGATCGCCTGGCTGACAGCCCACGGCAACCGCCGGGTGCCCTACCGCGGCGTGGCCCGCAACGACAGCTGGCTCCACCACCGCGCGGCCGCTCCCAACCTCCGCCGGCTGGTCAACCTCGGGCTCACCCGCACCAGCGACAACAGCTGGATCCCGACCACAGCAGCCGCGGAACAAGATTTTCCGTGATCTTCTAGACGAAATCATGCGGGCCGTGTGCGTCGACGTCGAGACCGAACTGGTCGAGTTCAACGGCGAGCGCGACCACGTCCATCTTCTGGTCAACTTCCCGCCGAATCATTTGACAGGGCACTGACATGACACTCGACTGGTTCTCGACCGATACTCCTGTACGTCTCGGGTTGGGGGTGCATGATGGCCTGTCCGCT